>NZ_JBAELF010000040.1:0-30786 GCF_056211015.1 Candidatus Egerieousia sp. | reverse complement strand
CCATCATTTCGGCAAAATGCCGGAAGCAATCACCGAACTGGAGTACACGGACTACTACAACATGCTGCTGAAACGGAAGGCGTCAGGATCCCATATGAAGCACGCCGTTTATGCTGTGAGGAAGTACTTCAAGATCTTCGGTTTGAAGTGTCCTCTGGCTGCCAATCCTCCGATTCCCACAACCCGTACCCTTC
Source organism: Candidatus Egerieousia sp. (assembly GCF_056211015.1). Classification (NCBI taxonomy): domain Bacteria; kingdom Pseudomonadati; phylum Bacteroidota; class Bacteroidia; order Bacteroidales; genus Candidatus Egerieousia; species Candidatus Egerieousia sp. The sequence goes on along the minus strand of NZ_JBAELF010000040.1, from coordinate 30,592 downwards.
TGTCAAGGCCTGGTAAGCCTTTGTTTATCAGGCCATTTGACAATCTTTTACGAAAAATGTTGCGGAATTAAGGTAAAGGAAAAAATGTTTTTGTTTCAGTATTACAAAAATAACATTTAATCCTCTGATTACCAAATAATTATGAGACTCCTTTACTTTCTTTATGAATAATTCAGGTTAAAAAGTCATGGATGTTTCATAGAACTTTATAGCCAAGGGATAATTATCTCTGGCGGCTTGCTCCATATAATTCATACCTCTCAACACTTTATCTGGAAGAATCTCACACAAGGAGTTCTGTAAACACATAACTGCAAGTAAATAACGAGCTGGAGTATAACCCTGGTTCAATGCTTTCTCGTTCCATTCAAGAGCTTTCTTCACGTTTTTCTCTACTCCATAGCCATAATAAAATGACTCTGCCAAGGCATGACATGCTTCTTCGATGCCATTATTTGCCACTTCCTCAAAAAGACGATTTGAAGTTGCGTAATCTTCTTTCTCTTGGCGATAATATTTTGCAAGGTTGCACTTTGCATAATTGCTTCCCATGTCAGATGCTTTTTGCCAAAATTCTACTGCTTTATTCAAATCCTGTTCAATATAAGCATTGCCTATTTTGTACAAGGCATGAGGTTCCTCTGCTTCAGCAGCCTCATTATAGATTTTCGTAGCATCAATTTTGCCATCGACCAAGTCATCCTCACTAATAATGTGTTTCAGGACTTCATCATCTTGTTCGTTGCCTAAACCATAGGCTTCCAAAGCCCAAAATTTAGCCACTGCAAGATTCTTGTTGACTCCATCTTCTCCGTTCAAAAACAAGATTGCATATCTGGAACATGCAGCTCCATATCCCTTTTCGGCAGAGCGACGAAGCAATTCTGTGCTCTTTACTATATCAGGATATCCACCAACATCCCCTCGGTGATAACTAATCGCAAGATTATACATGGCTTGTCTTTCACCCTGTAATGCTGCCTTTTGAAGCCACCCCATAACCTCGTCGTTATGGTCATCATTAAAACGCATCAGTCCCATTACCATGAACAACTGCGCTACTGCATGACCTCTCTCAGCTGCTTTGCGATAATATTCTAAAGCATTCTTGTTGTCTTGTGGAAGCATATAAGCTCCATTTTGATATGCTACACCGATTCGGAATTGCTCATCAGCGATAATATCACTACCTTCTGCTTCTATGCACATACCAAGATAAGGGTCACTTGTAAAAGATTTCTTACCTAAGCTTTTGGATAAAAGGGGGTGTATAATGTGTTTATAAAAAAATCTCATTGCATTTTTTGTATTGAAAATGATTTTTCCTTTACTTCATGAGCAAAATTACTTCATCTTCCGCAGATTGCCAAACTTTTCCGACATTGTTTGAACTTAAGCCCATCGCTGGCAAGAAAGTGACGGTCGATTTCTCTGCACCCGAACTTTCCTCGCTTGGCGGACTGACACTCGTCCGTGAATACGAAAAGTCATCAAGCCGCATCATAGAACGCATCGAATCCTGTATCAAGGATCCCCGCTGGGAGCCCTTGGTGATACACAGCCAGACGGAGATGCTCCGCCAGAGGAAGCACTGCTGCACTCCGCACTTGAAAAAGTGCGCAAGATTGCGCTTTCTGGCCATCTTCGAGTGCTGCTTTCAGGCACATTGAACGGCTTTTACCAGAAAATCCGTGTGGCTCCGGGGAAATTCGAGCCGTTGGTACGGTGACAGTGAGGGTAGAGCGTGGTGGCTATGAATAATGCAGGCTAAGTCTTTTATAGATAATAATGCCTGGCGATGCCATTTGAAGCTGAAACTTTTGTGGGGTAACACTGATGAGATTTTCTGTAACTTTTCGTTGTGGCACTGTTTTGTGGTACAGAAAATGCCCCTCAGATATCTGAGAGGCATTTTGAAGTGGTGCCACCGGGAATCGAACCAGGGACACAAGGATTTTCAGTCCTTTGCTCTACCAACTGAGCTATGGCACCATTGTTTCAAGAACTTTACGCAGTTGCTTGCGGTTTGGGATTGCAAAGATAGGTATATTTTCTTTTCCTGCAAATTTATTTTTGAAATTATTGTTTGGTACTCAACAATCCCTGCCAGACATGCATCTTGAGTGACATATTGAGTACCACCTGCCTAAAAAAGGCATCTTGTTCTCACCTGCCCGCTCCCAAATGCTCTGGAGTGCTTGTCCGTGAGTACCGCAATTTCCGAACGGATAATTTCAGATGTAATTCCGGCAAAATATCTTGTATGATTTCTTGAAACGTAAGCTTAGTTATTTTTTGAGGATTGCTTAACTTAGCGGATTGTAAAAAACAGGTTTGAATATGTTCGCAGAAGTTATACTTCCGGTAAAGTTTCACGGCGTCATCCTCTACAACGTTCCTGAGGATCTTGTGCTCGTAAGCGATATCTGCAAGGATGTTCACACTTCTGCCTGTGCGTCTGCAAACAAATCTGTGGCCGCTCCGGAGGGCGGGCTTGCGATAGCGGATGTCTGCAGGAAGGGTTGCGCTTCTGGAAATGAGACTGCCATTGAATCTTGGAAAGATTCCGCCAATGAGTTGGCGAACGCAGCCGCACAAATAACCGAGGGGTCGTGGGTGAAGGTGGAATTCGGCAAGGCAAAGTATGCAGGGGTGGTGAGACGTTTTCACAGGACGAATGAGCTGGACACCGTTCACAAACTGCGTGACATAAGCATGGTTCTGGATATTCCGCCGGTTCCCGAAACGCAGATGAGTTTCTGGGAGAAAATTGCCGGGTACTATCTATGTACAGTGGGGGAGGTGATGAAAGCGGCGCTGCCGAATAGGATAAGGTTTGCCGATCTTGAGCATGCTCAGGAAGACTCCCGGATTGATTCCCAGGCCGGTGCAGCCATTGATCCGTACTCCTGCCAAGGCGATACATCCCGGAAGAACCGGAAAAACAAAAGCACTGATTCAAACTGCGATGCCTTTCCCGAATACTGCGAATCCTTGAAATGCAGGAGACCTGAGCATTCAGTACCGCAGAAGGAGGCATACACTAGAATTCAGACTCTCTTCAGAGAAGGCAGGCGGGTGCTTCTTGAAGGAGTGACTGGAAGTGGCAAGACTGAGATTTATATTTCACTGGCGATAGATTCAATGCTTTCCGGGAAATCCGTGCTCATGCTGGAACCTGAGATTTCCTTGAGCAAACAGCTGAATGCCAGATTGAAATCTGTCTTTGGCAGCAGACTCCTTCTCTATAATTCAAAAGTCACGCCAGCAAGGAAAGCCAGGGTGCAGGAAAGTTTGAGCCGAGGCCAGGGACCGTTCTTCGTTCTTGGAACAAGATCGGCTCTTCTGCTGCCTTTCAGGGAACTGGGGCTTATTGTTGTTGATGAGGAACACGACAATTCTTACAAACAGGAGGACCCCGCACCTCGATACAATGCCCGCGATGTTGCAATAATGTTCAGCGCCATTTCAAATGGCAGCAGCAAGCATATCAACTTGCTTTTAGGTTCCGCAACGCCTTCATACGAAAGTCTGTACAATGTGCATCTTGGCAAGCTGGCTTTGGTAAATCTAAGCGAGAAATACTATTCTTCCTGCAACAATGCCAGGAATAGAACAGAAAATACGAGCAGGCAAGCAGCTGAGGTCACAATCATCGACACACTTCACGCCAGGTTCACCCATCAGATGAAAGGCAGTTTCAGCCAGCAACTGATAAATAAAATCAGGAGGGTTACCGATGAAGGGCAGCAGGTGCTGGTGTTGAAGAATAGGCGTTCATACGCACCTATGGTGGAGTGCTCGGAATGCGGTGAGCCGGCAGTATGCCCTCACTGCAACGTAATGCTTTCATACCATAAATCCGACAATACGCTCAGATGCCACTATTGCGAGTATTTCAGACCTTTCGAGAAAAAATGCAGGAAATGCGGCTGTGAATCAATGGTTCCAAAAGGAACGGGCACCGAAAAGATAGAGGAGGAGCTTGAACAGCTGTTCCCGGAACTTTCCGTAGGACGTTTTGATGCTGATATAACAAGAAGCAAGCGTGAGGAGGAGAAGATACTTTCGGCCTTTGACAGCGGAGAAATCAAAATTCTCACAGGCACGCAGATGATTACCAAAGGCTTTGATTTCAAGGACTTGAAGCTGGTGGCGGTTCTCGGGGCGGAACAGATTCTGGGGCTGCAGGATTTCAGGGCCGATGAAAAGGCTTTCCAGATGTTCTATCAGCTGCTGGGACGTGCAGGCAGGAGAGGACAGGGCGGTGAACTGGTTGTTCAGACCACTTGGAAGGATCATCCTGTTCTTACAAGGCTCAAGGAGGTATGCCATAACAATATGACCGTTTCAGATGATGAGATGAGGCAGCGGAGGGACTTCCTTTTTCCTCCATATTCAAGGCTCGTGAAAATCATTGCCAGAGGTTTCACGGAAGAGCTGGTTGACGCTCTGGCCCGGCAAGTACGTGAAATTCTTGAAAAAATTCCATCTTTGGAGCTTACAGGACCTTTCAGCCCTCAAATTGACAGGCTCAGAGGTGTTCATTTGAAATGTTTTTACATTAAATTTGCAAGGAATAAGGATCTGGTGTCAAATAAGCGCAAATTGTATGAAAGCCTGCGTGAATTTATAGATAAAGGCCGCCTGATAATTGACGTGGACCCCTTGTAGAACATGGAATTTACGGATAATAAATACTAAACAAATAACATTATGTTGAAAAAATTGAGAATCGTTCTTGCAGCTGTCTTCTTCATAGGGATAACGCTGCTTTTCGTTGACTTCACAGGAGCTCTTAAAGGGTATCTGGGCTGGATGGCAAAACTTCAGTTCCTACCAGCTTTTCTGGCCGGCAACGTTGTTGTGGTAGGATTGCTTCTAATCCTCACTCTCTTTTTCGGAAGAATCTATTGTTCTGTCATATGCCCGCTCGGCGTGATGCAGGACATTTTCTTTGCCGGCGGAATCAAGGCAAGAAAGAACAGATGCAGCTACTCTCCTGCAAAGAAGATTCTCAAATATACCGTTCTTGTTCTTTTCGTAGTGGCTCTCATTCTTGGAGCAAACGCTTTGGTGGCTATCATAGCCCCTTACAGCGCATACGGAAGGATAGCACAGAGCCTTCTGGCTCCGGTTTATGCCTGGGTGAACAATGTATTCGCATATTTTGCAGAGCGTTCCGAAAGTTACGCCTTCTATTCCACCGAGGTTTGGATCAAAGGCGTGTCAACACTTGTTGTTGCAATTGCAACTCTGCTTGTTCTTGCAGTTCTCGCCTGGAGAAACGGAAGAACATGGTGCAACACCATCTGCCCTGTAGGAACAGTACTCGGATGGCTTTCAAGATACAGCTTCATCAAACCGGTGATAGATACAAGCAAGTGTGTGAACTGCACCAAGTGCGGAAAGAACTGCAAGGCATCCTGCATCAATACAAACAACCATACAATAGATTATTCACGTTGCGTTGCCTGTATGGACTGTCTGGAGAACTGTTCTGTAAAGGCCATATCATACAGATGGGTTGGACCTAAGGGAGTAAGCGTGAAACCTGTAAGCGTGGAGGAGGTGAACTCTCAGCGCAAGGCCTGCGAGGCTCCGTCAAGGAACGTTGACAGCTCAAAGAGAGATTTCATAGCAGGAGCTGCGGTTGTAGCCGGCTCTCTTGCCGCAACAATGGCAACACCAAAACTTTTTGCTCAGGATGGCGCACTTGCTGATGTTATGCCTAAGGAAGCTCCTGTAAGGAATTCCAAACTGGTTCCTGCAGGTTCGCTCAGCGTCAGGAATTTCCACAGCCGCTGTACTTCCTGCCAGCTTTGCGTGAGCAAGTGTCCTGATGGAGTGCTCAGACCTTCTTCAGATCTCAAGTCATTCATGCAGCCTTACATGAGCTATGAAAAAGCTTATTGCAGACCTGAGTGTACGAATTGTGCGGATGTCTGTCCTGCCGGAGCAATCAAACCTATTACGGTAGAAGAGAAATCTTCAATAAAGATTGGTACCGCCGTTGTAGTTGCTCAGAGATGTCTTGAGGCCAGCGGAAAGGATCATTGCGGAAAATGTTCAAGGTCATGTCCTGCAGGTGCAATCACAATGATGCATACCGTGAACGGAGACAAGACTTCTCCTAAGATTCCTGTAGTTGACGAGAACAAGTGCATAGGCTGCGGCAAGTGCGAGAATCTGTGTCCTGCAAGACCTCTGAGCGCAATTTACGTAGAGGGTCTTGATATCCACAGAACAATTTAATCAGTAAACCATCGTTGTAAAAAAAAAGAAAATCATGAAGACAAATATAGATTTGAACAGACGTTCTTTCCTCAAGGCGGCCGGTGCTCTCGGTGCTGCAGGTGTAGTGGCAGGTGCTCTGCCGGGATGTGGTACAAAAACTGCTGAGGAGAATGCAGACTTTGCGCAGGAGGCTCTAGGTGAGGTTCCAACAGAAGGAATGCAGTACAGGCACTTTGATAATCTGGAAGGCGTGAATGCAAGCCTTCTTGGGTATGGTTGCATGAGATGGCCTTGGCTTACCAATGAACAGGGCGAGAATGTTGCGCTGGACCAGGAAGAAATCAACGCTTTGGTTGATTACGCAATTGCACATGGTGTGAATTATTTCGATACGGCTCCGAAATATCTCAAGGGCCTGAGCGAGGAGGCCACTGGAATTGCTTTGGCAAGATATCCCAGGGAGTCCTTCTATCTTGCAACCAAGCTCAGCAATTACCATAAGGATGATTCATTGCAGGAGGGCAAGGAAATGCTTATGCGTTCCCTCAAGAGGCTGCAGACCAGCTATGTTGATTTCCTGCTTTGCCATAGCATATCGAATTCCGAGGGTTTCATCAAGAGATTCATTGACAACGGCCTTCTTGACTGGCTCTGTGAGCAGAGGACCAAGGGAGTGATCCGTCATCTGGGATTCTCTTTCCACGGAGATGAGAAGGCCTGGAACCTTCTTATGGAATATCACGAGAAGGTTCACTGGGATTTCGTTCAGATTCAGATGAACTACGTTGACTGGGAGTATCCTTCAGGGGAGTCAATGACATCAAAGCGTCTGTATGAGGACCTGGCTGCAAGGAAGATTCCTGTAGTAATCATGGAGCCTCTTCTTGGCGGAAGACTCTCGAATGTACCTGACTTCCTTGCTCAGCAGCTCAAGGCACAGCGCCCTACGCAGTCTGTGGCTTCGTGGGCATTCCGTTTCTGCGGTTCGTTCCCTCAGGTTCTTACAGTACTGAGCGGCATGACATATATTGATCATCTTCAGGACAATCTCAGAACCTACAATTCATTCGAGGCTCTCTCGGAAGACGAGTTCAAGCTTCTTGATGAGGTTGCCAAGGTTTATTCCGGATATCCTATAGTTCCTTGCACGGATTGCAAGTACTGCATGCCTTGTCCATACGGACTTGATATTCCTGGAATTTTCGCACATTACAACAAGTGCGTGAATGCCGGCAATGTGGTTTCAAGCAAGGCCGACGAGGGTTACGCAAAGGCTCGCAGGGCGTTTCTTGTAGGTTATGACAGGGCTGTTCCAAGCGTAAGGCAGGCAGACCATTGCATCACCTGCGGCTTGTGTACCACAAAATGCCCTCAGAGAATCAACATTCCTAAGAGAATGAGTGACATAGATGCATACGTTGAGAAACTGAAGCAGGGCTTGGAACTGTAATATGAACAGATTTGGCTTTATAAGGGTGGCTTCAGCCGTACCTTGCGTAGCGCTGGCCAACCCTTTTGAAAATTTGAACAGAATAGAGACACTGGTTGAGAAGGCCGAGGACAAGGGCTGTGACATTGTCCTTTTCCCTGAACTTTCCTTGAGCGGATACACTTGCGCGGACCTCTTTATGAATTCAAATCTGCTGAGGGCTTCGCTTGAGGCTTTGCACCGCCTGATTGATTTCACGGCAAACCTCAGGACCACCGTAATAGTTGGCCTGCCTCTGAAACTGGGCGGCAATCTTTTTGATGCATCGGCTGTGATTCATGGCGGGGAACTGCTTGGAATAAGCGTGAAGAATTTCATTGACAGGGATATGTGCAGATGGTTCTCCAGTGCTTCTTCCCTGGAGGATGATAATGTAATACTCTTTGACTCACTGCCTGTTCCAATAGGGGCGAATCCGCTTTTCAGCATAAGTTCGGCCGATGCGCCTGGTGTAAGGTTCGCAATTGAAATAGGTACGGATGCCGCCGCCGTTGAAAATCCCGGCGCCAAGGCAGCTCTTGGTGGAGCAAGCATCATATTCAATCCTGGTGCAAGCGTGCAGTCGGCAGGTTTTTACGAGCGTCTGGTCAATGCAGTTGAATGCGCCAGCGCAAAATATATCTGCGGCTATGTGAATGCTGGAGCAGGTTACGGAGAAAGCACCACCGACAAGCTCTATGCCGGTACTGCAATGATTGCAGACAGTGGCAGAGTGATTTCCCATGGAAAACGCTTTACAATGGATGACCAGCTGATTTTCAATGATATTGACTGTTCATACATTGCCAATCACAGACTTGTTTCCCCTTCATTCAGAGGCGCTGGCTTGTACTTGCAGCAGGCCGACAGCATCTTTGTTGAGAGCGATCCTGAGAGTGAGGATGATAACAGGCTGGTAAGGAAACTGAACCGCCATCCTTTCATACCATCGCAGTACAATATGGAGAAAAGATGTGGGGAAATCTTCAATACACAGGTGATGGGTCTGGTGCGCAGGATGGACCATACGCATTGCAGGAGCGTGGCCATAGGAATTTCCGGCGGTCTGGATTCAACCCTGGCCTTTCTGGTGGCTGCGCAGGCTTTCAAGGTGTTACACCTCGACAGCAAGGGAATAACTGCGGTAACAATGCCGGGCTTCGGAACTACAGGCAGAACCTACAACAATGCCGTGAAGCTCATTGAGCATCTGGGCTGCACTTTCAGGGAAATATCGGTCAAGGATGCTGTAATCCAGCATTTCAAGGATATAGAGCACGATATTGAAAACCATAACGTGGTTTATGAGAACTCCCAGGCACGCGAGCGCACACAGATTCTCATGGATATTGCAAACCAGATAAACGGAATGGTTGTTGGTACGGGTGATATGTCAGAACTTGCTCTGGGATGGGCAACCTACAACGGAGACCACATGAGCATGTACAATCCTAACTGTTCCATTTCCAAGACTCTTGTGCAGACACTGGTGAGATGGCGCGCTGCAGGCATGAAGGATGAGAATCCGGAATGTGCTGCAATTCTGCTGGATATAGTGGATACACCTATCAGCCCGGAACTCACACCTGCAACAGCGGACGGTCAGATAAAGCAGAAGACTGAGGACCTTGTAGGCCCTTACGAACTGCACGATTTCTTCCTGTATCATCTGGTTCATAACGGAGCTTCTGTTGAGAAAATCAAGTACCTGGCATATCAGGCGTTCATAGTTCAGGCACAGGAAATGGACGATGAGTATCCGCTTTATGATGAAGCCACCATTGACAAATGGCTCGCCACTTTCACAAGACGCTTCTTTGCACAACAGTACAAACGCAGCTGCAGTGCCGACGGAATAGCCGTAGGAAGCGTTGCCCTGAGTCCGAGAGGCGGCCTTGTAATGCCGTCGGATGTTGATTCAACAATCTGGCATTAACAGGAAATACAGTAATATCAATATGATAAGCGAGAACGTTAATATTGCAGATTTCAATCTGCTGGAAATAAAGATTGAAGACAGAATCTGTTTCATTACAATGAACAATGCGGCGCATTTCAACTGCTTGAGCGAGGATATGTGCACGCAGCTGAGCCAGGCTCTGACATACGCATATACCAGCCATTGCGTTGGCATTGTAATAAAGGCGAACACAAGACATAATGTGTGGAGTGCGGGACACGATATCAAGGAACTCCCTCTCGATGGCGGCGATCCGCTGTCATTCGATGTGCCGATGGAAAAATTGCTCAGGCATGTTCAGGATGTCCCTATTCCTGTGATCGCCTGCGTAGATGGAACAGTCTGGGGAGGCGCCTGCGACCTCTGCGTTTCCTGCGATATGATTGTTGCTTCAACAAGTTCCACCTTTGCCATCACGCCGGCCAAGATAGGCATCCCTTACAATGCTTCCGGAATCAGCCATTTCATAAGGCAGTTGAGCCTGAACAAGGCACGTGAGATGTTCTTCACCGCTTCACCTATATCTGCAGAGGATGCCAACAACGTAGGATTCGTGAACAGGGTGGCTCCTTCTGGGGAGCTGGACGCTATGCTTGAGGAGCATTTCCTCACACCGCTCAGACGCAATTCGGTAATGTCCATTTCCGCTATCAAACGTCAGTTCAGAATACTCTCCAGGGCTTCTTCCGTTATATCGGCCGAACATTTCGAGAGAATCAATTCATACAGGGCAAGAGTATATCGCGGACCTGACTATCCTGAAGGAATCAAGTCATTCCTTGAGAAACGCGCTCCGGAATACACCGGCAAGGCCGAGGACCTTGATACAAATTCAGGCTATTAATTGAAGATTCGGGTGAGGAGTTCCATAAGGAGCTCCTCTTCGTTTGCCTGGCCTCCGCTGTTGCTCTTGCTTGAATAGTCACATTCACGGAGCCAGGTAATCATTCCAATGGCCTTGCCGAAGGAGTAGTTACGCATGGCGGCAAGAATGTCATCTCTCTGGAAGAAAGGGATGCCTGCATTGGCAATTGCTGTGAGCGGACTTATTTTGTCCTTCTTGTAATATGCGTAGGCGCTGAGAATCTTTGAAAAATAGTAGAAAAGGCCTCCAAGTGTCATCTGAAGCGGATACTGCTTTGGATTGGCTCCGAGATGATGTGCAATTCTGTATGCTTTCTCCTTGTCCTTGTTGCAGATTGCCGAACACAGCTCAAAGGTGGAGAACTCCCTGCTTATTCCAATGACTTTCTCAATGTCATTGGCTGTGATGCATTTGATCTTAGGCGGCAGCGACTGTATGAGCTTATCAAGTTCGAGCTGCATCCTGCGAAGATTGTTGCCCGCATATTCTGCCATCAGAACTGCATCCCTGTCGGTTATTGCAATGCCTTTCTCCCTGAGATAGTCAACAACCCAGCTCCACATTCTGTCCGGTTTCACTGCAACGGACTCGAACACCTCCACATTGCTGTTCTTGATGAGATTCTTGTAGAAGGCACTTCTTTTATCGGCACTTTTCCCCGTGAACCGTATGACAAGCACAGTCTCGGGCGCCGGATTGGAAATGTAGCTGTCCAGAAGGTCCAGACTGCGGAAAAGCTGCGCCTCACGGACAATCACCAGCTGCCTTTCGGCAAAGACAGGATATCGCCTTGCAGCTTCCACCACTTCCTGCACCGATGTGTCCGAAGCGTACATCACCATAAGGTTGAAATCCTTCTCCTCTGGTGTAAGAACCTTGTCAAGCAATTCATTCTCGATGATATCGCAGTAATAAGGCTCTTCGCCCATAAGTACATACACCATCTTGAAATTCCTGGCCTGAATCTGACTTCTGATCTCCTTGACCCTTGCTTCGCTGCTTATTTGAACATTCTTTGCCATAGTGAAAGCATTACAATGCAAATTTAACCAAATAATCTTTTATTTTTGTACCGCGATAGTAAATATGGACAAGGCATTGGACAGGATATTTGATCCCCTGAGGAAAAAGTACGTGAAACTTACGCCTGAAGAGGCTGTAAGGCAGCTTTTCATACGCTTCCTTGTTGGCCAGCGTAACTTCCCCGAGAGCCATATGGCAAGCGAATACGTAATGGAACTCAACGGAATGCAGCGCAGGGCCGACATAGTGGTCTTCAACAGGGAACTCAAGCCGGTGCTCATTGTGGAATGCAAGGCGCAGAGTGTGCAGCTGGAAAAATCTGAAATTGCCCGTGAAACCATGGAACAGGCCTTGAGATACAACAGTGTGCTTGGCGTGAAAGTCCTTGTAATCACAAATGCAAGAAATACCTTTGCCTTGAAGTTGAACCATATGTCCGGGAATGACAATGGTGCGCAGTACGAGTTCTTGAACGAACTGCCATCATACGATGAGCTCTGCGGAATTTGAACGTTTTTTGAAAGAAATGGAAACATATAAGGAATATTTGTCGAATCCCATCTTTGAGATAGTCAGCGGACAGGCTGCTGGGCTTGGCGTCCGGGCCTTTGCCATAGGAGGCTATGTGCGGGACTGTTTTCTGGGTCGTCCCTGCAAGGATATAGATATTGTTGTTGAGGGAAGCGGAATAGAACTTGCCAAGGCCGTGAGTGGCGTTGTGAAGTCAAACGTAACGGTTTACAGGAATTTCGGAACAGCAATGTTCAAATACAACGGTATGGACATTGAATTCGTTGGCGCCCGCAAGGAATCCTACCACAGGGAGTCACGCAAACCTATAGTTGAGGACGGAACAATAAGGGAGGACCAGCTGCGCCGCGATTTTACAATCAATGCCATGGCATTCAGCCTTCAGAAAGAGGACTATGGCGCGCTTGTGGATCCGTTCAACGGCATTTCTGACCTTCAGGAAGGTATAATAAGAACACCGCTGGATCCTGATACAACATATTCCGATGATCCGCTCAGAATGATCAGGGCAATACGCTTTGCTACGCAGCTTGGCTTTACAATAGTAAAGGAATCAATTGATTCCATGAAAAGAAACGCTGAACGGCTGTCCATTCTCAGCCGCGAGAGAATAGCCGATGAACTGGCAAAGATTCTCAAGTGCAGGAAACCTTCCGCTGGTTTCTACCTTCTGGAGGAAACCGGCCTGCTCGAGTGCTTCCTGCCTCAGCTCTGCGCACTAAAGGGCGTTGAGACACAGGATGGCAAGGGACATAAGGAGAACTTTTCACATACCTTGAAAGTGCTTGACAATGTTGCCGCCGCGGAAATTCAGGCAGGAAAGGAGCCGAACCTGTGGCTCAGATGGGCTGCCTTGCTGCACGATGTGGGCAAGCCTGTGACAAAGAAGTTCAATCCCGGGACAGGCTGGACTTTCCACGCTCACGATTTCATTGGCGCAAGAATGGTTCCGCAGATCTTCAAGCAGATGAAGATGCCGCTGAACGAAAAAATGAAGTATGTTCAGAAACTGGTGGGCCTGCATTTGAGACCTATCGCCCTGGTGGATGAGGAAGTTACGGATTCAGCCGTGCGCAGGCTGCTTTTTGATGCAGGTGATGATATAGATGACCTTATGCTGCTCTGCAATGCCGATATCACTTCAAAACGTGACAATGTGGTGCGCCGCCACAAGGAGAACTATCAGCTTGTGAAAAGAAAGCTTGTTGAGGTGGAGGAGAAGGATGCCATAAGGAATTTCAAGAACCCGATTGATGGTGAACTTATTATGAAGCGCTTCAATATAGAGCCTTGCAATGTGATAGGTCAGATAAAGGAATATGTGAAGGAAGCCATACTCGACGGACGTATTGAGAACAATTTCGAGCAGGCGTTCAGGCTTATGGATGAAAAGGCGGCGGAATTCGGCCTGACTCCATCCGATTCAAATATGTAGGCTGCGGATACGGCAGTGTCTTGGATATTATATTTCTTTCAGTTAAATTTGTACGTTTAAACAATTGAAATCATGAAAAAACTTTTTGTTACAATGTTACTGGTGATGGCGCTCGCCACCATTTCTTCTGCACAGGTTGGAAACGGTTATGACAATGCCATAGGTGTAAGGGCAGGCCTTCATAATACATACGAACTTTCTTATCAGAGATATGTATTCCCTTCTGGAAGGTTGGAGGGAACTTTCGGTATTCAGAAACATAATACAAAGAATGACATCAACTTTCATGCAACTTATCAGTGGATGGTGCAGATTCAAACAAGCGGCAAGGGAACTCTTCAGTGGTATCCGGGTATCGGTGCCCAGATGGGAAACTGGAACAAAGGTCACTGGAACGGATTCAATTCAAAGAAAGGATTCAGCTGCGGTGCTGTGGCTCAGGTAGGTATCGAGTATACTTTCGGCAGGTTGCCTCTGATGATTTCCGCTGATTACCGCCCCGTATTCTACTTCATGCAGGAGTCTAAGGTGGCCTGGTATAATCTTGCGCTGGCTGTAAGGTACTGCTTCTAAAATCTTGAAAAATAATTTTTATTTATAAAATTTATTTATACCTTTGCAGTCCCAAATCGGGAAGAGCTTGATTCGCTAGCTCAGTTGGTAGAGCACAACACTTTTAATGTTGGGGTCTTGGGTTCGAGCCCCAAGCGGATCACTCCGGAGGAGCCTTGGATTCATCCAGGGCTTTTTTCGTATAGTTATAACCCCAACTTATGAAATTGTTACATTAGCCCCCGTTATTGTAGCAAATAAGGAATTGTTGAATATAAATTGATTAAAACAGATTTTGTAAAGGATTTTGAAGCATTCCTTAAAGGGAACGGCGTTGAGTTCAAGAAACTGGGCAATGCCTGCCTCTTTGTTGTGCATACCGGGCTGCTGATTGTGCCGGTTGCTCTGGAGAATGCGTGCAGCATGGATTCGGAGTCAAGGGCGGCAGTGGTTTCGGAATGTGAAAATGAACTGTCGCTGTGGAAAATCAGGGATGTTTTCTTTCTGTATGAGGATGCTTTCAGAAGAGGGGAGGAGCAGTGGCGCAAGAGGATTCTGGCAAGGTGTGGAATCTTTGAGTCCGTGTTTGCAAGAAAGTGCCGGGTTGTTAGGTTGCAATCTCAGAAGGAAAAGGAGATGGCGCACGCCTTTCTGGAGGAGAATCACTCTCTGGGCTGGTGCAGCTGCAAGTTCTGCTATGCTTTGATGCTGCCGGCAGGGGAGTTGCAGTGCGAGGGCGGGATTGTGGCGGTTGCCAGTTTTTCGTCAGCTCTTGCTGTGAGACGTTACCCGGGGAGGGATCTTTTTGCGGATGTGGCGGAGACTGGAGATTACGCATCAGCGGATTCAGTGTCTTTCGAATCATATCAATGGCTCAGGTATGCCTCACTTGCCGGTGTAAGAGTGGTTGGAGGTATGGGGCGTCTGCTCAAGGCGTTCATAAAGGATGTGCGGGATGCCTTGCGGCAGAACTGTGATGCCGCATCCTGCGGCATTGAAATAATGTCCTATTCAGACAATGAGTGGTCCTGTGGAAATGTGTATCGGGAACTTGGGTTCAGCGAATATGGCGGGCGCGGGGCTGTTGAGTTCCATATTGAGCGTTCATCCTGGCGCAGACTGCGCAAACTTCCTTTGAATGAGACAGGAAGTTCTGAAGCCGCTTCCTGTGAATTGCCGGCTGTTAGAAATTGCGGCAGTAAAAGATATCTTCTGCAGCTGATTTAGATTTTGAAAAGTCACGAAAAAATGCTAATTTTGCTTGTTATTGCGGTGGTCTGCAAATGGTCTCGCAGAGTTGAATTTTAATCGAATTTTGATGGAAACAGAAGAATTGTCACAGGGTAGAATCCAGCAGATAAACATTGAAGATCACATGAAGAGCTCCTACATTGATTATTCAATGTCTGTTATTGTGTCGAGAGCCCTTCCGGATGTGAGAGACGGACTGAAACCTGTGCAGAGAAGGGTGCTGTATGGTATGAACGAGCTTAATCTCAGCTCGGGAGGTCAGACAAAGAAATCAGCCCGCATCGTGGGTGAGGTGATGGGTAAATACCATCCGCACGGAGATGCCAGCATATATGATACAATGGTCCGTATGGCTCAGGATTGGAGCTTGAGGTACATGCTCGTGAACGGCCAGGGTAACTTTGGTTCAATCGATGGTTACGGCGCTGCTGCCATGCGTTATACCGAGGCCAAGCTGCAGGCAATAAGCGAGGAGGTCCTTGCAGACCTTGACAAGGATACGGTTGATATGACCGGTAACTTTGACGATACTCTCAAGGAACCCACAGTGCTTCCTTGCAAGGCTCCGCTGCTGCTTCTGAACGGAACATCTGGTATTGCAGTTGGAATGGCAACCAATATGGCGCCTCACAATCTGAACGAGGTCTGCGATGCCATAATAGCATATACAAAGAATGAGGATGTCACCATTCAGGAGCTCATGCAGTATGTAAAGGGCCCTGATTTCCCTACCGGCGGTATTATTCTGGGCCTTCAGGGCATCAGGGACGCGTTCGAGACAGGACGCGGACGTCTTGTGGTTAGAGCCAGAACTAACATTGAGGTCTCCGATTCGGGACGAGAGTCAATTGTTGTGACTGAAATCCCTTATATGGTGAACAAGAGGGAGCTCATTGAGAAGATTGCCCAGCTGGTTGAGGACAAGAGGGTTGAAGGCATATCCGAAATCAACGATGAGTCCGACAGGGAGGGCATGCGTATTGTGATACGCCTCAAGAACGGAACGGTCTCAGACGTTGTGAGGAACACTCTCTTCAAGAATTCCCCTTTGCAGTCAAGCTTCTCTGTAAACAATATTGCACTTGTTGATGGCCGTCCGAGACTTCTCAACTTCAAGCAGCTTGTGAAGTACTTCGTAAAGCACAGGCACGAGGTCATTGTAAGGAGGACAGAGTTCGATCTAAAGAAAGCCCAGGCCCGCGCCCATATACTTGAAGGACTGCTCAAGGCCCTTGATTTCATAGATGAGGTTATAAGCATCATAAGGGCAAGCCGTACAATAGAGGAATCAAAGCAGGCCTTGATTGCAAGGTTCGCCTTCACAGATGTTCAGGCACAGGCCATCGTTTCCATGCGACTCGGCCAGCTGGCAGGTCTGGAAAGGGAGAAACTGGCTGCTGAGTACGATGAACTGATGAAACTGATAGCTCATCTGCAGGATGTGCTTGCAAGCTATGAACTCCAGATGGAGATCATCAGGGAGGAGCTCGAGGACCTGAAGAACAGATTCGGTGATGCGCGCAGGACAAGCATAGAGCCTGATGAGGGTGATTTCAATCCTGAGGACTTCTATCCTAATGAGGATGTTGTTATCACAATCTCACATCTGGGATATATCAAGAGAACTTCACTGTCGGAGTACAAGACACAGAACAGGGGAGGCATAGGCTCAAAGGGTTCCGCTACCAGGGATGAGGATTTCATAGAGCATATTTACGTTGCAAACATGCACAGTACGCTCATGCTTATCACAAGCAAGGGAATGTACTTCAAGATAAAGGTTTATGACATACCTGAGGGCGCAAAGAGCTCCAAGGGCAGGGCTATCCAGAACATCATAAGGCTTGAAAGCGGTGATTCCATCTGCGCTTATCTCAAACTCGGGGATATGAACAATGATGAGTACGTGAATACTCACTACATTGTAATGGCAACAAGATGCGGCGTTATCAAGAAGACCGCACTTTCAGAATACAGAACAAACAGAGATAACGGTATCAAGGCAATAACCATTGCCGAAAACGATGAGTTGCTCAGCGCAATGCTCACCGGAGGCGATGACCAGATTCTCATTGCGGCATCAAACGGAAAGTGCGTCCGCTTCAATGAAAACAGCTGCAGAGCCATAGGCCGTATATCAATGGGCGTCCGTGGCATAGAACTTGAGGGGAATGAACAGACAATAAGCATGGTCTGCGCTTCACCTGAAAGCCAGCAGGATGAGTCCAACACCGTTCTGGTAGTAAGTGCCAACGGATATGGCAAGAAGTCATCACTTGAGGATTACAGACTTACCGCAAGGGGAGCAAAGGGAGTGAAGGCCATGAATGTAACGAAAAAGACGGGTAACCTTGTTGCTCTGGATTATGTGAACGAGAAGCAGGATCTTATGATTATAAACAAGTCTGGCCTTACAATAAGAATGGCTATTTCTGACATTAAGATTGCCAACAGGGATACCCAGGGAGTCAGACTCATAAACATAAGGGAAGGAGATGAAATAGCTGCAATATGTGTGGTTGACAGAAGCGATGACGAGCCTGCAGGAGTTGCGGAACAGATTATTGAACAATAAAAGAATCAATCATTAACAATTTATTAATAGAAACGGTATGAAAAAATTACTCTTCGTGCTTGCGATGCTTCTTATGGTATCACAGGTAAACGCACAGTCAAATGAAAAGGTTATCAAAGAGATAACCAAGGCTCAGGCTGAAGTTCAGAATCCTAAGAAGGCCAACAACCCTGGAAGCTGGATGAAGCTTGGAACAGCTTATTGCAATGCTTACGATGCTCCTATCAAGGGTTTGTATCAGGGTGCTTCCCAGATGGAGGTGAAACTCCTTCTCAAGGGTGAGCAGGTTCTCGAGTCAAAGGATACTGAAATAGGTGGCAAGACCTATCTCGTTGATTCCTATGCCGACAAGGATCTCTATTATGATGAAGCCGGCAAACTGGCAGCATGGAATATCAAGACTCCTGTTCTTCCAGGCGAGGACGTTCTTGCAAAGGCGTTCGAGGCTTATGCAAAATCTTCAGAGCTTGATGCCAAGAGAGCTACAAACAAGGATCTCAAGGCTTGTTTCAACGCACTCAAGTCAAGATATTATTCTGAGGCTATGGGATGCTACACTCTTGGTAATTTCGAGAAGGCAACAGAGAATTTCATCATGACAGCAAAGGTTTCTGAGAATCCTGTTATGGGCCAGATTGATACAACAATGATTTACTACGCTGCCGTTACAGCCGGAATGAGCAAGAAGTATGACGTTGCAATTGAGAACCTTAACAAGTGCATTGGTTACAACTATTTCCAGGAGGGTGACGTATTTGCTTCATTGGCAGACGCTTACAAGCAGAGCGGTGACACTCTCAAGGCAAAGGAGGTTCTGAACAACGGTTTCATCAAATTCCCTACAAGCCAGTCAATCCTTGTTGCTCTGATCAATATTTACATGGAGTCAAACGATGATCCTGCAAAACTTCGTGACCTTCTCCATACAGCACAGAATAATGAGCCTAACAACCCTAGCCTCTACTATGCAGAGGGTAACATGCTTGTAAAGATAGGTCAGTTCGAGGACGCTATTGCTGCATATGACAAATCAGTTCAGATTGACCCTAACTACTTCTGGGGTTACTTCAGCAAGGGTAAATCTTACTATGACATGGCTGTTGAGATTCAGAACGAGGCTAACATGGAGACAGATGACAACAAGTATATGGCTCTCGTTGAGAAACTTGATGCTTCATTGCTCGCAGCAATCGATCCTCTTGAAACAGCTTTCACAAAGACAGAGGATGCTGAACTTCAGAACTATGTTGCTGAACTTCTCAAGAACATCTACTTCCGTTTCCGTGAGAAAGATGCAAAGTACCTCCAGGGTTACGAGAAATACAATGCAATGCTCGCAAAATAATTGTTGTTGAATTTCAGATAAATGTCAAGGGTGGCCTTTTGGTCGCCCTTGATTTTTTATTCCAGTTCTCTGGAAATTGTTTCAATGAATCTGCTGAGCAGGGTGGGACTTGGAACAATGACCTTAACGGCGTTTGGAATAACGCTTACGCTTAAGGTGTCTGGCATGCTTGCGCTCTCGCCATCGAATTGTATCAAACCTGGCTTTGTTCTTTCAATCCTGATTTCCTTGCAACGGAATGATTCAATGTATTCGGAGAGTCCTATTGTGCGTGTGAACAGCTGGGCGGTCATAATAGGAACAGAAGCCAATGGAGCGCGCTTCCATATCACCACATCCAGCATGCCGTCTGAAATGCTTGCTTCTGGAGCTATGAACGCATTGTTGCCCCACTGTGCGCTGTTGGCAAAGGTTATAAGGAACGCCTTGAATTCGTATTTGTTGCTGCCAATGTACATTCTGTAGTTCTCACGCCTGTAGTTCATGTACTCTCTGGCGCAGAATTCAACGTAGGTCTTGAGCCCTCTGCTTGGCGCACTGTTGAATTTCTCTCCTACAACCGCCTCGAACCCCAGTCCGGCTGTGCAGAAAAATATCTTGTCATTTATTCTTCCGGCATCAATCGTACGGACATTATCTTCCACTATAACATCAATTGCGCGTTGTGGAAATAACGGTATCCCAAGATGCCTTGCCAGTCCGTTGCCGGAGCCAACGGGTATGATTCCAAGTTTGGTGTCAGTGCCGGCCAGAGCCTTGGCCACCTGATTCACCGTGCCGTCTCCTCCAATGGCCACAACCGTTTCAAATCCATGTTCGGCAAAATGCCTTGCGCTGTTGAAGGCATCATTCTCGTCTGTTGTTGTGTGAATGGTTGACTGGAAACCGTTCTCTGCCGTGAAGCTGTCCCATATCTTGGCAAGGATATGGCTCTTACGGCTCGTTCCGCTCTTTGTGTTTATTATGAACGCAATTTTCTTCATAAACTTCAACTCACGCAACACAAAGTTAAGCCTTACAAATAACATTTACTATTTGTTGTGCATCAAATTATTTCTTAAATTTGTAACAGAACTAACTCCTTAAATAATCAAGTTATGAGAAAAACAATTGATTTATTAGCGCTTGGAGTTTCTATTTTACTCCTATCTTGCTCAAAATCAGAGCATTGCCCCCCCCCATCCCTCGGCTTCTGAGGTAAAACTTCAAGATTTATCTTCCGTTTATGTCAGTTCCCAAAATTCAGTCCTGTTCGCAGATTTGTCTGCTTATGCAGGCTCAAACTCGGAAGAGTCCACTAAATCCATTGTCCAGAATGATGTTTCTCTTGAATCACTTATTGACCGTGGCAGGATAGAGGAACTGTTATTTGAAGATGGTTTGCGACTGACTCAAATTCCATTCAAATCAAACTGCCGTTCGGAGTTTGCTTATGTGGGAGCGGATGTGGGAAAAATGGTTTCAAACGATTCTCTGTCCATTGTAAAGAAATTTATTGTTCTAGCAGAAGAACCAGGAGGCGAAGTTGATACGTATGTTGCCACAATGGTGTCCCGGCCTGAATATCTTGAGATAATGGATGATAGCGATATCTCATACCTTTGTCTGGGTAACTTCACTGGTCTTATTATTGAATCACAATTGGATGGTACTCTAAGATCAGTCACTTATTCAAAGAATGGCCGCGTTTTTGATACAGAGATATTTGCGAAAGGTCAAGTGTTAACAGATGATTATACCACAATGGCACTAGGCCTACCAATTCAAACTAAAAATATTGCCACCGAAGTTATACCATTGAGTGAAGTAGAATGCATAGCCTACCGAGACAGGTACGAAAGCCCTCTTGGTGGTGGAGGCAGTCAGGAAGAGCATAGAGATGATTCAGAAAAAGGCTACGAAGATGAAGAGGAAGATCAACAAGATGAGGGACGCGAATCAGGTACCGGTAGAGTTTCCTACACCATAGATTTGTCGGTGAACAATCCAAAGTTAGGGTATATAGTACCTATATGCAATGGAACATTTTATAAAGATACTCCAATATTTATTCAAGTAAAAGTTAATGTTAATCAAGGTGCTTATTTTAGCAGATGGCAAGGCTTTTTTAAAGGTATGAGCGACGCTTTTAATTATATTGTTAATGAAGATGTTGACGATACGGCAATATTATATGAAAATACTGTCCCTTGCTGGAACTCTACGAAGAATGTTATGAATCCGATTTTAGGAGGCACGTCCATACTGCCAAGTACTAGATGGAATCCAGATGGAGGCTTGTACGGCCCTGAACGACGAAAAAAAGCAGATGGTACTTACAGGCCTCATTGGGGCATAGATATTTCTGCAGCCGTAGGAACTCCGATATATGCAATGGCAGACGGAGTAATTATTGAAGATGCCAATAGAAAATATGTTACTGAGCAAGTTAACAGAATTAAAGACTCAAAGAAATACCCTCCAGGATATAGCGGTAACAAAGGCGACTTCGGAAATATCATATATTATGATTGTGTAATTGATAATCAAGAAATTACAGTAGGTTTGGCGCATCTGCAGGAAGGAACCCCCATTGCTATAAATCCACGAACAAACGAACCGTTTCAACCGGGAGATGAAATATATCAGGGAGAGGTTATAGCTTACGTAGGATTAACCGGCAATGCAAATGCAGGCTATGGTTCTCATCTTCATTTAATCACACAGATTAATGGCAAGCATACTGATCCTGCCCCATATTTGAATGGAAATATAACAAAGGTTGATATTTACAAAATTCTAGGTGTGCAATGTGATGAAAGAGATAGTAACGGAATAATTTATTAAACAATAAAAACAGACAATACTTATGAAAACAAGATTAATATTGACATTATGCATTGTTGTGGGCATAGCAGCAAGTGCTTTGGCCCAGGATGTGAATGGGTTGAAAGTTGGTGAGAAATATACAAAGAACCAGATAATAGCGGCACTTGGAAAGCCGGACAATATTAACGGAAATACTTATGAATATGGGAGCTCATATTTTAATTTTGACTATGACGACAATACTTTCACAGGATTCTGCATAGTCAATGACAAGCGATTTCTAACTATGACGGAAGAGATTAGCGGTGGACTGCGAATAGGGGACAATGTTTCAAAAGTCAAACAAACAAAATGTCCTAAAAAGTTAGAAAAGCCAAATTATATTAGTTTCTGGCACTATGGAGATTGGGCTGATTGGGATGTGGAATTTGATAATAATGGTACAATCACTTATATAGGCTTCACTATCTTAAGTTGACTTCAAACAAGATTTTATGTAGATTTCCCCATACCTTGATAATCCAAGCCCGAAAGTATTTCAAAACTTTTGGGGCTTGTTGCTATTTATCTATAGAAACTGTTAATTTGTACTGAATCCAAGTGCTTGAAAGATATGAAAACGAGATTAATATTGATATTATGCATTGTTGCGGGCATAGCAGCAAGTGCTTTGGCCCAGGATGTGAACGGTTTGGAAATTGGTGAGAAATATACGAAAAACCAGATAATTGCGGCACTTGGAAAGCCGGACTATATTAATGGAGGTTCCTATATATACGGACGCTCATATTTTAATTTTGATATTTACGACAATACTTTCACAGAGTTCAGTATTGTAAACGATAAGAGATTTGTAACTATGACCAAAGAATTCAGTGGAGGACTGCGTGTTGGAGACAAGCTGTCAAAAGCAAAGCAGACAAAGTGTCCGATAAAGAGAGAAGAGTCAGATTACATTTGTTTTTGGCACTACGCAGACTGGGCCTCTTGGGTAGTCTATTATGATAAAAACGGTATAATTACAGCAATAGCGTTTGGAATACTTTCATAATACTGAAATATAGCTTACATGACATCTATTTTTATAAATTAGATCTGTGCTAAAGCCCCGAAAATATTTCAATGCTTTCGGGGCTTGTTGTTATTGTACATGATAAAGCTTATGTTTGTATTATAAAACAGTGCAGGAGATATGAGGGGGAGATACATATTGCCATCGTTCGTTGCAGGGTGTCTGATAGGGGAGTTCTTCCCTCCGCCGCATTATTCCGTTCCATATATTCTGCTTTCTGCAATTGCTTTTGTGCTTGTTGCATATTTCTTGCCTTTGGTTTGTAACAGATTCTTTGTTGAACCACATGAAAATGCCGGCAACTGTAAATTTGATATTGCTCCGTATTATGTACGCTCGGCAGAAACTTGCTTGAAAACAGCTTGCTTCATTGCCGCACTTTTCCTGCTTGGTCTGGCCAACAGCCAGAGATTGGATGCCGTTGATTTGCAGCAGTTTGCCGAAAGCCGTGTTGTGGCTTCCTTTCGGCAGGCAATTGATTCTTCCATAGATGCCTTTTTGCCTGATATACATCAGCCATTAAAAACCATACCAATTGGGGAGCCCATAAAAGTGTCTCAAAACTCAAGGGTCTCTTCAGCGTCTAAACCGCTTGAACGGAGCACTGAACATGGCAACAGCAATGAGCGCGCCGTGCTTCAGGCACTTGTGCTGGGCGACAAATCGGAGCTCACATCCGAGGTCAAGGCAGATTTCAGGGACAGCGGAGCCAGCCACATCCTTGCCCTGAGCGGTATGCACATAGGTATAATATATTCCACCCTGATGGTTCTGCTATCTTTCCTTAACAGCCATTATATCCTGCACAGGTGCAAATTGCCTCTTGCATTGATGTTCATGCTGCTGTATGTCCTTGCAACCGGCCTGAGCCCTTCAGCCTGCAGGGCGGTGATAATGATAGGCCTCACCCTCTGGGCCGGACTCAGCGGCCGCACCTGCAACAGGGAAACGCCTCTTCTTCTCAGCGCTTGCATCCTGCTCCTGCTGGATCCTCACATTTCAAGGAGCCTGAGTTTCCAGCTGTCCTTTGCCGCAATGGGCGGCATAGTTTTCATATTCTCCACCATAAATGGTATATTGAAACCTTCCTTTGAGTTTTGGCTTTCACCTTTCAACAGGCGGAGCTGGCCTCAGAAGCTGAGGTCCTTCCCGCCTCTGGCCCTGTACCGTCTGCTTCAGCTGTGTGCGGTGAGCGTTTCGTGCCAGATTGCCACAATGCCGTTGACTCTGTACTATTTCGGCAACGTGCCAAAGTATTTCCTTATAACGAATCTTGTGGCCTCGCCTCTTGTAACGGCAATAATTTATGTTTTTGTTATGATCTCAGTGCTATGCGGAGCACTGAATCTGATTGTTTCCGGAACGGCTGTGAGCGCTGCAGTTGCTTCTTTCGGCGGATTCATACTGTATGAGCTGCTACACCTGCTCAATTCCCTCATGGCTTACATAGGAAGTTGATTCTCCGAGCAGGTTTTGGATTATGTCTAAAACCCTGTGTTCAGTTCAGGCAAGCGATAGAGTACAAGGCGCAGCATAAACTGAAAATCAACGTCCACGCCTGAATGCGCCACACCACACTCTGGCGATGGTAGGCGTGGATGATGAGGCAATTTTGCCTCACCCTCCACGCCAATCCGCCTTACAGGACCATTCGAGGCCAATAAACGTGGACGGTGATTTTCGGTTTAGCGAATAGTTCACGCTGTGCATCACTACCCGAAAAAGACCCGTCCATGCGAACTTTGCCTGAGTGCATTCCAGCAAGGCTTTGGTGGACAGGTGTGCCCTTTCTGGTGAGATCTGTCCAAGTGTCCGCTGTCATAGCGCATTCTTGACGGACTTGTATGGACAGGTCTTTTTCATGTCCGCAGGTCTCATGTGCTTATGCATACGATTGATTGCGGGGCTACCGGCTGCAAAGAGAAAATTTCCTTTCCTGGGAAATTTCCTTTTGCAGTCCGGGTACCCGCCACACTTGCTGATGAGGCCAACGTGATTCTCCGAGCAGGTTTGCCCCCATAACCTGCTCGGGCGGGGGAAAGAAAACATAAATGTTACGAATCCTGTCAGTTTTATTGTTATCTTTGTAAGTTATTTGCGGCAGTTGGTGGAACTATCGCTGTAGAAAAGGATTATAATTTGAAAATCAAATAATTAATTAAACTTTAATATGATAATTCTTGTACTTAATTGCGGAAGCTCTTCTTTGAAATATCAGGTTCTTGATATGAAGAGTGAGTCTGATTATTCACTTCTTGCCAAGGGCTTGGTTGAGAGAATAGGTATGGAAGAGGGTGATATCACCCATAGTGTTAGCGGAAAGGATAAACATAAGGTTCATATTCCTATTCCCGATCATACTGCAGGTATAAAGAACGTTCTCGACCTCCTTACAGACAAGGAGCACGGCGTTCTCTCATCGCTTGCAGACATTGAGGCCGTTGGTCACAGAGTGGCACACGGTGGCGAGTATTTCAACTGCAGCGTTAAGGTTGATGCTCAGGTAATAGAGAAGATTGAGAAATGCTGCGAGCTTGCTCCTCTTCACAATCCTGCAAACCTTCTTGGTATCAAGGCTGTTGCAGAACTTATGCCTGCAATTCCTCAGGTTGCCGTATTTGATACATCGTTCCATCAGTCAATGCCTTCAAAGGCATATATGTATGCTATTCCATACGAGTATTACGAGAATTACAAGGTTAGAAGGTACGGTTTCCACGGTACAAGCCACAAGTTTGTTGCAGCAAAGGCCGCCGCTCTTGCAGGTCTTGACATAAACAATTCAAAGATAATCACCTGCCACCTTGGAAACGGCGGTTCAGTTTGTGCTGTTCTCAATGGCAAGTCAGTTGATACATCAATGGGCTTCACTCCAATGGAGGGTGTTGTAATGGGTACACGTTGCGGAAGCGTTGATGCCGGCGTTGTAACTTACCTTATGGACAAAGAGAATACTGATACCAAGGGAGTAAGCGCCATTCTCAACAAGAAGAGCGGATTCCTTGGAGTTTCCGGCGTTTCATCTGATTCAAGGGATCTTGAGAATGCGGCAAAAGAGGGCAACCAGAGAGCAGTGCTCGCACAGGAGATGTTCAAGTACAGCGTCCTCAGATATGTTGGCGCATACGCTGCAGCAATGAACGGCGTTGACCTCATAGTATTCACAGGCGGTATTGGCGAGAACGATCCCCGCACACGTGAGTACATTGGAAAGAACTGCTCATTCCTTGGAATAGACTTTGATTCAGAAATCAACAAGGGCCTCCGTGGAAAGGACGCCATTCTTACAAAGGCTTCCTCAAAGGTTAAGCTTGCAGTTGTAACAACCAACGAGGAGCTTGTAATAGCACAGGATACAATGCGCCTTGCATAAGTTTGAAAACAGGAATATTAACGTTAAAAACAAATAGTTATGATAAAGAACTTCAACGAACTTTTCGAGCAGTTGCGTTCACGCTCAAAGAAAAGACTTGTAGCAGCATGGGCTGTTGACAATCACACTATTACAGCTGTTTCAATGGCTATTGACAAGGGTATTGTAGAAGGTACTCTGGTTGGTGACAAGGACATGATCCTCAATGTTTGCAAGGAGGAGAACATAGATCCTGCAAAGTTCAATATTGTTGACAATAAAGTTGAACTCAAGGCTATTGCACAGGCTGTTTCAATGGTAAAGAACGGCGAGGGTGACATCCTCATGAAGGGTCTCTGCTCAACGGACAAATATATGAGAGGCATTCTCAACAAGGAGAACGGACTTCTTCCTGCAAAGGCTACATTGAGCCACGTATCAGTTGTCCTCAATCCTAACTATCCTAAGTTCATTGTAATAGGTGATATGGCTGTTATTCCTGCTCCTGATTTCAAGCAGAAACAGGCCATTCTCAAATATTGCGTAAACACAGCAAAGGCTCTTGGTGTAGAGAAACCTAAAGTTGCAATGGTAGCCGCTACCGAGCAGATGCTCAACGGTATGCCTGCATGCGTTGAGGCCGCCCTCATAGCAAAGATGGCCGACAGAGGTCAGATTGGCGGTTGCTACGTTGATGGTCCTCTTGCTCTTGACGTTGCATTGAACAAGGAGGCTGCTGCAATAAAGAAACTCGCCAGCCCTGTTGCCGGTGACGCAGACTGTTTGGTATTCCCTGCAATCGAGCCTGCAAACGTATTCTACAAGACAAACACAATGCTCTGCCCTGGCGTAAAGACAGCTGCCATAGTAGCAGGTGCCGAGGCTCCTTGCGTTCTTTCAAGCCGTGCCGACAGCGTTGATACAAAGTTGAATTCAATAGCTCTTGCAGCTATCACAGCAAAATAAGCGGAAGGGGAGTATGTCATACATAGTTCTGGCTATAAACCCTGGTTCAACTTCAACAAAAATATCGGTTTACAAGGATTCCGAGGAAGTTTTCACTAAGACTCTCAGACATACGAGCGAAGAGCTCGCTCCTTATAAAGGCGTGATAGACCAGCTTGCTTTCCGCAAGGATGCCATTATGAAGGCTCTTGCGGAGAACAATGTGGAGCTGGCTTCAATTGATATCTGTGTGGGCAGGGGTGGTGTTATCAGACCTATACCTTCAGGCGTTTATGGTGTTAACGATGCCATGCTTGAAGATATAAGGACCGTGAAATACGGCGAACATGCCAGCAACCTTGGCGGAGTGCTTGCACTTGAGATTTCCAAGGAGGTTGAAGCAGTACGCTGCACAAGCAAAGTGCCTGCTGTGATTGCAGACCCTGTTGTTGTTGATGAACTTGATGAGCTGGCGCGCCTTTCAGGCCATCCGCTCTTCCCTCATTATTCCATCTTCCACGCTCTGAACCAGAAGGCGATTGCCAAGAGGTATGCAAAGGAGCAGGGAAAGAAATATGAGGAGATAAGCGTGCTTGTTGCTCATCTGGGCGGCGGCGTTTCCGTTGGTGTTCACAAGGGTGGCAGAATAATTGACGTGAACGACGCCTTGAACGGCGACGGTCCTTTCTCACCTGAACGTTCCGGCTCGCTTCCTGCAACTCTTCTTATCAATGCCTGCTTCAGTGGCAAATACACAAAGGAGGAGATGAAGAAGTTCGTGAACGGCAAGGGTGGGGTGGTTTCATATATGAACACCAATTCCATGCTTGAACTTGAGCACATGGTTGAGGCCGGTGATACAAAGGCCAAGCTTGTTTCAGGCGCCTTCGTTTACCAGTTGGCAAAGGAGATAGGTGCTATGTCAACCGTTCTTTGCGGAAAGGTTGACGCCATTCTTGTTACAGGCGGCATTGCTTATTCCAAATCGCTTATGGCACAGCTCAAGGAGAGGATTTCATACCTCGCACCTGTAGTGGTTTATCCTGGCGAGGATGAAATGGGTACACTTGCTGCAAACGGCCTTGCAGTTCTCAACGGCGAGGAAGCAATCAAGGAGTACTAGTTCAGCATTTGCTTATTTTTACATAGCTTCTATAGTATTGTGCGGAAGGTTTTACATTTTGGCGTGAACCTTCCGCATTTTCTTTTAGCAATATGCTGGTAATCTGCTATTTGTGATTTTGGACCGAGGAAGGTCTGCGCAATCTGCTGGAACCTTCCGCATTGAAGCATTATTATGAATTTCTTGCGGCTATATGGTTCACGGCCAGTGCGGCGGTGGAGAAGGCTATCTGGAGGTTGTAGCCGCCTGTGTCTGCGTCGAGGTTTAGCAGTTCACCGGCGATATATAGTCCCGGAACCAGTTTCGATTCCATTGTCTTCTGCGATATTTCCTTGGTGGAAACGCCGCCGGCAGTCACTACTGCACGATTGTAACCAACGTAATCAACAATCCTGAACTGCCAGTTTTTAAGAAGTGACGCAAGCCTAATAATTTCGCTGTTATGAGATTGCACGGTTTCAATCTCACCCTTATATGATTTAACTCGGTTTGGCGTTCCTGTACCGTATGAATTCTTTACACAAATCAGCGCATTTGAATTCAGCCCATTGCTTCTGCTGAACGCCTCAATCAGATGGCCGGGTAATAGTTTCCTTAACAATTGATTCAGATTCATTCTTCCCTGCGCCTGTTCAATTTCCCGTTCAATCCTTGCTATGAGCGCTTCTAGCGAAACAGCCGGCTTGAGATCAAGATGAACTTTCATCTTCTGCCCGTTTATCAGATTCTCAACTGCTTTCCTGCTGAGCTTGAACCCGACAGGCCCTTCAATGCCGCCATCGGTGAAGCTAAGGTCTCCGAACTCCTTCTGAGCCTCGGAACCATTCACTTCCAGCTTGGCTTCAACATTCTTTACCTCGATGGATTTTTTAATTTCGTTGGCCGGAAACTTGAAAATTGAAGCGTAGCTTTCAGGAACCAGAGCAGTGAGTGAAGGGAATCTCTGTGTTACGGAGTGGCCGAAAGCCTGGGCAAAAGCATAACCATCGCCAGTGCTGCCTGTAGCAGGGTAGGAGAGCCCTCCGGTTGCAAGGAGAAGGTAGCGGCTCTGCATCTGGCAAGTCCTGCCGGCTTGCTCGTATGTGATTGCGAATCCAGCAACCGCCGCACACTCAATAACGTTGCAGGAATTGATTATTGTACCGCCGTTGTTCCGTATATGGGCTGCAAGGGTCATTGACACATCCTTTGCGCACATGCTTTCCGGGTACACACGGCATCCGCGTTCAACTACCGTTGGCAAGCCAATGGAGTTGAGGTACTGGATTGTATCCTCGTTGCTCATTGCCCTGAAGGCAGTTTTGAAGAAATTAGGTGAAGGGTGGATGTGTGTTGAGAATTCCTCCCACGGTTTTGTGTTGGTTATGTTGCACCGGCCCTTGCCTGTGATGCCAATCTTCTTTCCGCAGAAAGGGTTCTTTTCAAGTATGCAGACGTCAATGCCTTTGTCAACGGCTATGGCAGCGGCAAACAGCCCTGCCGCTCCGCCACCAACAATCACAAGTTCATGATGCTGCATCCCCATCATCTGTAATTATTTCTGCATTCCGAACTGCTCCTTGAGCCAGTCTATGCCCTGTCTTACATAAACCGGATAGAGCCAGTGACCGCTGTCTCTTGAAATCTTGAGGGTCTTTGGCGCATTTATTACATTGTATGCGCTGAAAGTTGAGCTCGGACAGCAGACAATGTCATTGAATCCCCAGGAGTAATAACCAGGTATGGTTACAAAGCGGGCAAAGTTCACCGTATCAAAGTATTTGCTGGCTGCAATCTTTTCCTTGAGGGCAGGTTCGTTTCTGTCCTTGAACAGATGTGGCCATCCACCGGCGCGGCCTTCATAATAACCTGTAACATCGCAGAATGCAGGGAACTGGCAAACCATAGCCTTTACTCTCTTGTCCAGTGCGGATGTTACAATTGAAAGCATTCCACCCTGGCTTCCACCATAAACGGCGATTCTTTCAGAGTCAACTTCCTGGCGGCTTACAAGATAGTCCAGAGCACGTACGCAGCCTGCATATACGCGTTTGTAGTAGAAAGTGTCACG
>NZ_JBAELF010000039.1:0-28796 GCF_056211015.1 Candidatus Egerieousia sp. | reverse complement strand
ACCTTGATTTTGTGGCCGGTTGGCGAGCTATTTCGTTCGTTGTTTGTGCCAGAGCTGCTTGCACGTGGCTT
The DNA here is from genome assembly GCF_056211015.1 of Candidatus Egerieousia sp. NCBI lineage: Bacteria > Pseudomonadati > Bacteroidota > Bacteroidia > Bacteroidales > Candidatus Egerieousia > Candidatus Egerieousia sp. The sequence goes on along the minus strand of NZ_JBAELF010000039.1, from coordinate 28,725 downwards.
GATTAGAGTGCCGTACAACAGTGGACGTTGCAAGCAGACTCTTCATTTTGGCCGGTCTGCCTGCGGACATGTACCTTGGACTGTATTCCAGCCGTACACACCGCAAACAGCTTTGGCGGGCATGATAACTCTGGCAACCATGCTCAATTGGCGCAATTTCTGCTATCGTGCTCAATACCCTGTGTTTATGTGTTATTGAGCACGGCTGTTTCCGAAAACTATGGGGCTCGGTAACAGCGGAAGCGCAAATGGAGCCCTTGAAAGGCCAGCGGCGGTGCCACAATGTTTCTGCCTCATTGCTTTGCCACTCCGTCTCGCCATTCCGTACAGGATTGAGCCTTTGTTCGTACAGAATTGCGTCCTTTCCTGTACGAAACGTCTGATTTTTTCCGTTTCGTACAGGATTGCGTCTTTTCCTGTACGGAAAATCTGATTTTGTTCATTCGGTCACATTTTTGCGCAAAACGTGACCATTCGCGGCCTTTTCTTTTATTGGTGCTTCGTGTTAAATAGTGTTCATTCATAACATACGGCAAAGGTGGAAACAGAATCTTACAAGCAGGTGCTGAAACAGCAATTTATATTCGATTGCAGATAAAATCAGTTTCTAAAACAAGTAACTCAAGATAGGCAACCACTAGATAAAATTCACAGAATCAATGAATTAAATGCATGCAAAACTTAAATGAGCAACAATTGCAGTAAAACCACATCCTTTCAGACAGTATTTCGTAGATTTGCGTAAGCGCTTTCTCCCCACATAAATATAACTCAAGTTTCGCAAGCCTCCAGTAAATTCTTGAATAAATGTCAATACAATGCTTGAGAAGCAGGAGTAAAAATACTTGTGGGTTGTTATGGAAAGGATATTATGGGCTCTCATTCTGTTCTGGAACGTTGAGAATTATTTTGCGCCGTTTGATTTTTCAGAACCATATTCAAGGAATGCTTCGCAAACTGCCGGTCTCATTCTGGAACATTCAAAAAATCTTGATTCCACTGTGCTGATTGATAATAGAAATGCAAAAGAATTTCCGACATCAGAAAACAAGCCAGAACAATCAAGTAGATTCAGGAACTGGAAGGCATTCTCGCACAAGCGCGATGGCATAGCAAAGACTCTCTGCCTTGTGGCTGAAAGGTACGGTAGGTTTCCGGATTTGATAGGCTTGGCCGAGGTTGAGAACCGCTGGGTATTGAAGCAGCTTGCGCAGAACACCGTTCTGGCGGTTCAGGATTATGGAATTGTTCATAGGGATTCGCCGGATTCGCGCGGCATTGATGTGGCCTTGCTTTACCGCCGCTCAACTTTCAGGCCCCTTTCTGTTCGATTCATACCAATAACCATTGTTTCATCCCCCAGGCCATCAGATGCGCTGCCATTACAAGAGCAGGTTTCTGATAATGGGAAGAAAGTAGAGGTTCACTTGGACAATGAAACAGTTTGTGAATCAACCGTCACTTCAAAAAAGGTTTTGAACAGCAGGCCGGATGGCCGTTATGAGAAATACAGGAATGATATACTTGAAGATACATTAAGGACCAGGGAGATTCTTTACGTGAAAGGTGTGCTCCGGGGGTACGATACGCTGCACGTGTTCGTGAATCACTGGCCGTCAAAACTGGGAGGGAAAAGGGCGGAGAACCATCGCTGTGGAATAGCGGGTAAACTGAAATGGCTCTGTGACTCTATAACCGCTTCGGTTGAGGGGGAAAGCAGAATCTGCATTGAAGCAAAGGCTGAGGATTCGTTGGGGATAGAGCACAGTAACGGATGGGGTGACAATGGAAGGCAGGTTAAGGTGTGGCACGGTGCAAAGATTGTGATAATGGGGGATTTCAATGCCGGTGCAGGTGATGCTGCCTTGCGGATTCTCAATAGCGGAGATTGTGCTGTGCGGAGTATGGCAGAAGGAAAAGAGGCACCGGATATGTTTATGAAAACCGATGCCGATAAGGAAGATGCAATGCTGATTGATGTGACCGATGGATGTTTTCAGAAAAATGATACAATGCCCGGGCAGGGGAGTGATATGTGTGCGGAAATCAATAAGACAGCAAAAATCAACAACAGATATAACGGGAACTCAGAAGAAAATGTGACTTATGAAAGGGAGGTTCACGGCAGTTACAAGTACAAGGGTGAGTGGAGCACCATAGACCGCTTTTATGTGAGCAGGTATTTTGTTGAAGGCAAGGAGCTATCGGCCGGGATGGCGGAGATTTTCTCACATCCCTTCCTGCTTGAGGCGGACAGAACATATCTTGGAGTGAAACCCAAGCGCAGTTTCACGGGACCCCGTTACAATGGTGGCTTGAGCGATCATCTTCCAGTAATACTGAGGATTTTCAGTTTGCATTTTTAATAATCGCTGGTTAATTTTGTTTTGAAAAAGCAGAGAGTTATGAAGCAGTATCTTGATTTGTTGAGAAAGGTTATGGATGAGGGTGTGGTCAAGGGAGACCGCACCGGAACCGGTACAAAAAGCATTTTCGGGCATCAGATGAGGTTTGATCTCCAGCAGGGTTTCCCCTTGCTCACCACAAAGAAGGTTCATCTGAAATCCATAATCTACGAACTGCTGTGGTTCATAAGCGGCAGCACCAATATCAAGTATCTCAACGAGCATGGGGTAACCATATGGGACGAGTGGGCCGATGAGAACGGAGAACTGGGACCGGTTTACGGTGCCCAGTGGAGACATTGGAAGACTCCTGATGGTGGAGAGATAGACCAGCTGGCCAATCTTATGCGTGATCTGGTGAATAATCCTAACAGCCGCCGGCTTATGATTTCCGCCTGGAATGTGGCCGATGTTGATAAAATGGCGCTGCCTCCTTGTCACAGCCTGTTCCAGTTCTATGTGGCCGATGGAAAGCTTTCCTGCCAGCTCTATCAGCGCAGTGCGGACCTGTTCCTGGGCGTGCCTTTCAATATTGCCTCATACGCACTTTTCACACTTATGATAGCAAAAGTCTGTGGGTACACCCCGGGTGAGTTCATTCACACCACGGGAGATACCCACATTTATCTCAACCATTTCGAGCAGGTTCGCACCCAGTTGGAACGCAGCCCGCACCAGCTCCCGGAAATGGTCATTTCAGGTGAGCAGAAGAGCATCTTCGATTTCAAATACGAGGATTTCCATCTGGAAGGCTATGATCCGTATCCGGCAATAAAAGCACCTGTGGCAGTATAGCCTTCCTGCGCAGGTTCAGATTAGTCCCGTATTCCGAGATTCTGGCGCTCGTCAATCCTGTGAATGATGTTCTCCGCCTCTTCCTGGGAGATTATGCCTTTCTGCTGCATGTCAATTACTGTGCAACGCTCCTCGGCAAGCAGCATGCGTACCGCCTTCTTTGTTACTGCATTGTTGTAAAGAGCAGGATAGTATTCCTTCATTTTTTCAAGGCAGTCTTTCGCACTCTCAATATTGCTGTCAAGTTCCTTTTCAATCATTGAAAGCACATTGCTTTCAAGCTGTCTGCCAATAATTTCCGATTCATCAATGTGCGCGAGCAGTTCCTTGCCGGCTTCCTGTACAATGATGAATCCGCGCATAAGGTCATACTGTTTGTCAAAGACATTTGCTATGAACAGATTCTCGCCAATCCTAGGGAAGAAGTTCTTTATCAGTTCTCCAAGATGGTAAGCGGCATGCACGAACTTGAGCGGATTCGGGCGTGTCTGGTCATCAAGCGCCCTGTCACCTTCAAAGTCGTACTGGTCCTCAATTGTTTCCATAAGTTTGGAATAGGATCTTTTGGTTATTATGCCCTGTTCATAAATGCTTGCAGTTGCACTTCTTTCCTTGTCAAGAATCATCATTCTCAATTCAAGGACAATGTCATTGACCTCTCCTGATTTGTCATCAAAATCAACGGCTTTAGGAACAAAGGTGGAAACGTAGTTCCAGTTGGCTCCCTGCAAGGCTTCCTCTTTCTTGAGATTTTCCATGCAGGCCATGTCCTGCCGCCTTATGTTCGACTGTATCTTGTTGTCAATCCTGTTCCTTGCAGGAGAATCCGATTTCACGAGCTTGAGCTTGTTGAGCAGCCATTTTGAAGTGGTGGCGTTTATGCACAGTGTGAGCGTTACAACACCTGCGGTGCAGAGAAGTATACTGTCCCTTATGTCTTCAGGTATGCTGGTGGTGTAGTGCACCATAAGAGCCAGTGACATGCCAAGAGCACCTCTGAGTCCGCCCCATCCAAGAATTATGGATTCGCGTTTGCTCAAGCCGTATCCGCAGCGTTTGATAATAGGGTAGAGCATGACAATCATTATGTACCTGATGACATTGAGCGCAATGTATATGCTGAATACAATGAGCAGGCTCTCAAAGTTAACGTTCACCTTGGTTGCAATGATAATGCCTACTATAATGAATATGAGAGTATTGGCAAGATGCGCCAGGAAACTCCAGAACTTGCTCATGAATTCGTTCACCTTTGGTTTGAGCAGCGGACGTCCGCTCTGGGCGAATATGTGCCCGAATACAACAAGCGCAATGACACCCGATACATCAAGCGTCTTCTGAGCCAGTATGAACGTTACGTATGCGGCTATTATCATAACGCTGTTCTGCACAATCTCCTCGGATGACACCTTGGTCACGAACCAGAGCGTAATCTTTGCAATTACAAAACCTATCACAAAACTTGCAAGACATACCCAGATGAAGAAGGTAACCGGACCCATTGTGGTAGGGTGGCCTGCAAACGCTCCGTAGAAGAGCATGAAGCAGACGATACCGGTGCCATCGTTAAGCAAGGACTCGCCATCTACAAGTGTGGAGAAGCGTTTGCTTGTCTTGAGTTCCTGCAGGAGGGCAACAACTGCAACAGGGTCGGTTGCGCTTATCAGACCGCCGAACATCAGCGCATATGTCCAGTTCCATGAGCCTGAGCTTTCAGGCCAGATGTAAACGGTACCCATAACGAATGCGGCTGTAAGCAGCATGCAGATAACAAGTCCCGGACCGGCCAGAATTGATGCGTTGAGCAGAGTTTTCTTGAAAACGTGCAGATTCATTTCGTATGCGGCATCAAATATGAGAATAGGGAGGAACGCATACAGCACGAAATCAGGGTTCAGGTTTGACACATGGTCAATTCCCGCTTCCAAGAAGGATGCTTCACCAAAGATGCCGAACCTGTAAAATATTCCAAGAATAAGTCCCACTGCAAACAGCGCAACCGTGTATGGAAGCTTGATGTATTTACCAAGTGATTTTACAACAACACCTATGAGCAATCCCAGCACCAGCAGGATTATGGGCATAAGTAATGAATCCATAATAAATTATTTTATATTAAACCAAATCATTGAAAATATCCTCAACACTCTGAATTTCAGGAATCATAGAAGCTATCTGACCTATCTCCATCTCACCCTCCTGCGCATTGCCGTCAAATATTCCCAATTTTGTACGGCCCTTTCCCAGAAACTCCCTGAGCTGCTCTGCGCTTGCACCCTCATTCTCCATCTTTTCCACAGCGATGGTGAATTCATTGTTTGCCAGCAGTCTTGCCGGAGCCAGTTTCTTTAGCAGCAGCTTTGTTCCACCCTCAGGTATTCCAAGGCAGAGCTTCTTGTATTCCTCCGATGCGGAACTTTCCTTGCTCAGCGCAAAACGTGTTCCAATCTGCACGCCCTCGGCCCCAAGGGCCTCAACGGCCTTTATCTGGCATTTGAGAGCAATGCCGCCTGCAGCTATCAGCGGAAGTTTAACCGCCTTCCTTACAGCCGGAATCAGACAGAGAGTGGTGGTCTCCTCCTTTCCGTTATGCCCACCTGCCTCAAAGCCTTCGGCAACAACCGCATCAACACCTGCATCCTCCGCCTTCTTTGCAAAAGTTGAGGATGACACCACGTGGCATACCTTTATTCCGTTGCTTTTCAGGAACGGGGTCCATTTCCTGGGGCTGCCTGCACTTGTAAACACAACAGGTACCTGCTCATCTGCCAGCATCTGCATTATTGTTTCCATTTCAGGATAGAGCAGAGGTACGTTCACTCCGTAGGGAACAGGAGTTGAGCCATCGGCCATTCTGGCCTCTTTGCACTTGCGTATATGATACAGCAAGGTTTCAGGGTGCATGGAGCCTGCTCCGAGAAGTCCCAGGCCGCCGCATTTTCCAACAGCGGTAACAAGGCGCCAACCGCTGCACCAGACCATACCCCCACTTATAATAGGGTATTTTATTCCAAATAGTTCACAGACTCTGTTCTTTTCCATAGCAATGTCAGTTTTTTCTGCGTTTGAGTAGTGTTACGCTGATTGCGCCCATAAGGAGGATTATCAGCAGCCACGAACTTGCCTTCGAGCAAAGCTCGCCCTTGCTGAAGCATTGCGGATTGAACACGAACTCAATCTGTCCTTCACCCTCGGGTACCATTACTCCACGCAATATATAATCCGCTCTGAAAATATCCGCTTCGGTTCTCTTGCCTGCTGCCGGCTGATTATATTCACTTGATTCAGCATTTTCATTCGCTTGCGCTTGTGAGTTCTCCGCTGAGCTGTTCATAGTAATGTAAGCTCTCCAGCCTGGCGCATAGTAAATCTCGCTGAAGATTGCCGGCTGTCTTGATTCGGATTTGAAGGTGTAAACAAGACGGTTAGGAGAATACTCGCTGAGTTCTATGCTGTTGATTGCTGCGGCTGTTTCGCTGACATTGATTCCAGCAGGTGCTGAAGTGTTTGCTGTTGTGCAGCTTGAAATGGAATCATTGCCAGCTACAAAGGTGTCAAGGTCCTCGGGGGCGATTGTGCTGGAATCAACTATCGCCATGTTGGCAGGGTTTATAGTGGAGAGCAGTGATATCTCCTCGTTGGCATTCCTTGCCGGGATGAGTTTTGAAACGTACCAGGCGTTGCCAAGGGCGTATTGGTTTACAAGCGGAGGGTTCTCGGCTCCAACAATGAGGTAGCGGGTGTTGAGCATGCTCAGGACGGGATGCCAGCCAAGTTGCTCCTGGGCCTGCGCCACGGTGCCTGCTCCGTTGAGTTCATCTGTGATTGAGCTGATTTCAGGCAGGATGTACCAGTCAATCATATCCTGATACCGCTGCATCTTTGCCGGGCTGTAGCCGCCTATGGTCTTGTGATGGTATGAAGTGTAGGCGTTGTTGAAGGTGTTTACGCTCAAATCAAGCACTCTGTAGTCCGGGTCAGTGTCCTGAAGTATCATCTGGTCAACGGCACGTGCCTCAAGCACGTTAGTGAATTCCTTCTGTGTGACGAAATGTTCGGAGTTGAGGTATCGCTTGTCAATGGTCCAGAGGTCAACCAGCACAAGAACTATGAGAGCTGCGAGTGCGTAACTGCGTTTGAACCAGCCTTTTGTATATCCCCATACAGCTATTGCGCCAAGAAGTATGAAAGCAAGTGAGCGCAGAGCGTCCGCCCTCAGGAGTGACTGGCGGTCAGCTGCCAGAGTTGCTGCAAGCTCATCGGGATAATTTGCGTCAGCCGCAGATGAGAAGCTTCCTGCAAGTGACGGTATGAGCCACAGTATGAGTGAAACGCCGCCTGTGATGCCCAGGCTCCAGAGAAGGGCCTTCTTCAAATCACTGTCTGTTCCCGGCCTGGTTTCGGCAACGGTTTGGCTGCTGCCGGCGGCAACTTTGGCTTTTTCATTGGCAGCCATTGCTTTTTCACCGCTGAAGTGTGAACCTGATATGTTCAGAACGTTGCGCTGGTAAAGAACCTTGTCCAGAGCAAGGACAGCCATTACAGGAATGAGAATCTGGAGAATCACCAGAATCATTGACACCGTTCTGAACTTGTTGTACAGTGGCATATAGTTGAAGAACAGTTCGCTGGCGCTCATGAAATGATATCCCCATCCGAGGAATATTGCAATGAGTGCAACGGAACCTGTCCACCATCTGATACCGCCTCTGAGTATGAAGAACCCAAGAATGCAGAGGAAGATGGTGAGCGCACCCATATACATAGGGCCTGCTGTGAAAGGCTGAGGTCCCCAGTACAGTGGCAGAGCCTGAATTATCTGTTCAGCCTGTTTTGGAGGATAACCGCTGCCTACAAGCAGTTTGTAAGTTTCGGAGTCTTTGGTGAGCGCTCCTGCCGATGCTCCGCCATACAGGTTCGGTATCATCAGGTCCAGAGTTTCGCCTATGCCGTATGACCATTTTGTTGCATATTCAAGGTCAAGGCCCTGGCGGCTCTTTTTTTCTGTTTCGTTTGCTGAATCTGCTTCTAAAGTTTGTTGCACAGCTTGAGTGGCCGCAGCCTCTGGCACTATTTGGTCTGTTGCCTCATTCTCCGCTGCAAGTTTTGCATTTGCAATGACTGCTTCCTTGTCCTGTGGCGTGACTGTGAGTTCACTGCCGCCGCGCATTGAGTGTGCTGAATATTCGTAGGTAGGCCACAGCTGATTAACATTGCAGGCAATGCCAATGGCACCTGCAACCAGCAGCATTGCGCTGGTTTTCATGAATCTCGGGAAAGATTTCCGCTTTATGGCTCCGCACAGTTGCCAGATTGCAAAGCCAAGGATTATCATTGCCAGATAGTACGATATCTGCGGGTGGTTGGCCTTTATCTGGAAACTGAGTGCGAACGCAAAGAAGAGACTGCCCCAGAAAGGAGCGTTCCTGTATGCGTGCACAACCGCTGCAAGAACCCAGGGCATGAATGCAATGGCCATCATCTTTGTGTTATGTCCTACCTGGATTATCTGCATGTTGTACGAGCAGAAACTTACGGCAATTGCTCCGAACGCTGCAAGTGGCACGCTCACACCGAATGCTAGAAAGAGCAGGAATGCTCCTATCATTGATATGAGCAGATAGCTTGCCGGTCTCTGTCCTGTCTGCAGGAAGTTATAGAAAGTCTGGGTGGCATCTCCGTGATAGATTACGGAGATAGTTGTAGCCGGCATTCCTCCGAACATGGAGTTTGTCCACAGCGCCCTTTCTCCCGGGTGGGACTCGTTCCACGAAACAATCTCCTGCGCCATTCCTTTCCACGACGATATATCGGACTGGTTCACCACTTTTCCGCTGAACACTTCCGGTGTATAGGCATATGCCACAACTATGAACGCCACAATGGCAATTATGTATGGTAGTATTTTTCTGAACATATTTTTCATATTTTTTGCTTCTCTGCTTCTGTCCTTTGTTTATTTGCGTTTCTGCCAAATGTGGTTCCACCAATATGCTCTGTATGCCCTGCAAGGCCTAACTTTGGAACCCACCCCCTCATTTCGTTATAGTGGGTTCTATACAACCCCTTCAGAACGTCCTTCCAAACCGATTTGCGGCACCACCTTTGGCAAAATTATCTATTGATAATTTATTTGTTGTTCAATGTGTCCTCCAGCAGCCGGGCAAGCTTCTCCGTAAGCGCCGGCCTTGAGAAAGCTTCCACCTTTGAGCGGCTATCCCTGATATCATATTCGTCTCCAATGTCTCTTCCTTTTCCTATGCTTTCACATGCTTCACCGGCAGATGGATTATTCTCTACTGGATTCAGCCTCTCCTTGAATTTCAAATATTCTACAGCGATGGTTTTCTTTATTTCCTCTTCGTTGTCCCAGTCATAAACCGCTCCGCAGCCTGCGTCCTTCAACAGATGCGCAAGGTCTCCTGTTTCCGGACCGAAACCTGCTATAACGGGATGATTTCCATTACTATCGGCAGTGGAATATAAATATTCAAAGACCTTGCCTGTGAGAATGGCTGCCGCCTCCGGTTCCTTCCTCAGAGGGAGGATGAGCACGCTGGCGCATTTCTGCCATCCGGGTATCCGGGAGTGCGGGATGTAGCCAAGGTTAATGAGACTGCTCCCGAGTCCGTTGTTCTGTATGTCCTGTATGATGGAGGCTTCCGTGTTTCCAATCAGTCTGATTCTCAGGTGGTTCTTGAAGTCATTGTCTTCCTTGGCCATTTTTCCCAGTACCTTCCATAATGTTGAAGGATTGCCGTTCTCAACCATCAGGCCGGTGTGGGTGATTTCAAAGAAACGTTTTGCCTCTTCCTGCTCTTCTGTTATTGGCACTTGGAAATCCTGGGGGTCGTAACCGTTAGTAATCACATGTACCGGTGTGCCGGTTTTTGCGCTGAAATCCCTGTGCATGCTCTCGGTTACAACAATTATTCCGTTGGCGTTGTTGATTACCTCCTGCTCGAGTTTCTTATGTCTGGCCTCAGATTTCTTGCTGAGGTTCAGGTGCTTGAAATAGAACATTCCGGTCCATGGGTCGCGGAAATCGGCAATCCATTTTATGCCTGTGTTCCTGCTTACCTGTCTTGCAATCAGATGCATTGAATGAGGCGGGCCTGTGCTTATGATTGCGTCAACCGGATTGTCCTTGAGCCATTCTGTGAGGAACTTCACCGATGGTCTTATCCACAGGCAGCGGGGGTCCGGTATGAAGACATTGCCCCTGATCCATTTGCTTATGCGTTTTGTTATGGATTCTTTGTCTTGATTGCCTGCGTTGGCGGTGACACCTGCGCCTACAGCCGCATTGCTTTTCCTGCCAGTGAGTATGTTGTATATGCTGTACGGTTCAATAATTCTGGTTTTCAGAACCTTTGTTCCTGGTCTTATGTCCTTTTCAAGATTAGGATCAGTGCTTTCGGCCGCCGGATTGAGCGGCGTGTATATTATCGGCTCCCAGCCGTAATCCGGCAGGTACTTGGCGAACTTGAGCCATCGCTGAACTCCGGAACCTCCTGTTGGCGGCCAATAATATGTGATTAACAGCACTTTCTTCATAACCCACAAAGTTAAGGCTTACTAATTGGAAATCCTATCTGCTCAACCAGATTTTGCAAATTGCGGAATATCAGTTCACAATGTTTGAAATGGCAAACGGTTTGTTCTCTCCGTTTTCTGCTATTTGCTTGGTTGCGCCGGTCAGTTCATCTGAAAATTAGCGCCTTTCCTGGGTGCTAATTTTCATATTCCACTGCCCTGCCGCTACATTCGGCATAACTGGTTTCAAACCCCTTTTGCCACGGGGGTTTGAGCTCACCAAGCTTTTGTAATTAATTGATAATCAGCTATGTTGTTGTACCAGCTGATCTCAAACCCATCACAATATGAGGGTTTGAGACCACTATGGTTTATTTTTTCATTGCTTTCCTAGTTCGCATCTTCATCCCGTACAGGATCAGTGCTTTTTCTGTACGGAAAGCCTGAACTTTCCCGTTCGGTACAGGATTTGCTCTTTTCTTGTACGAAACGTCCGTTTCTTCTCTTTCGGTACAGGATTGCGCCTTTTTCTGTACGGAACGTCCGATTCTTCTCGCTCCGTACAGGATTTGCCCATTTCCTGTACGAAACGCCTGATTTTTCTCGCTCGGTATAGGAAGGTGCTGTTTTTATCTGGAAAGATTTGTTTGCTGAAAGTTTGCGGTTTCCGAGCAGGACTGGCACCCCAAACTGTTCATATAATGTGGGTTTACGATAATTTCTGACCGGTTATATAGCCGAGCCATGCACAGAAGATGCATACTATCAGGGTTCCGGAAATGTAGAGCGCAGCCATTCCCCATCTGCCTTCCTGGATGAGTGAAAGTGACTGTACGGAAAATGTGCTGAATGTTGTGAAACCGCCGCAGATGCCAACTGTGGCTAAAAGATACATAGACCCTTGATTGCAGTTTGAAACCAGCATACCAAGAACGAGAGATCCAATAACGTTTACAATAAAGGTAGCCCAATACGATGACCAATGTATATACAGACAAAGAACGCATATTCCGTACCTCAGCATTGCACCTATAGCTCCGCCCAGACCTGCGGCCAGAAAATTTTCAAACATTTTACACTTATTAGAATTGCGTGCAAATCTACGCAATTCCCATCATCTATTCAAATTCAGGGATGGTTAAGCAAATCATCAATTCGCCTTGACTTTGTGGTTTGCGAGCAGGCTGCGTACAGAGTTGACGCTGAAGAAAAGGCTATAGGAAAATGCAACTATCATCAGTGTTGAAATAACTTTGGCGTTGCCGGGGCAACAGACTTTGACTTCCAACCGGATGATGCTCTCTATGATCTGCATGTCTGATGGAAACAGGGGAAGGAGGATAAGAGCAAGCAGCATGCTCAGGGCTCCGGATGCAAACGCCAGAAGCAGATGCATCTTGTAATGACGCCACTGTTCATGCTGAACGCATTTGAGATACTCCACCTTGGAGATTTTTGCAGTCAGCTGTTCCAGAAAACGGTCGTTGTCTGAGAATTCGGTTATTGCGGAGGCGAACAGGTTTTCAAGTTCCTTGTCTTGTGTCATAGTTTGATGATTGCTTTTAATTTTTCCCGTCCTCTGGACATCTGTTTCCTGACAGCGTCTTCGGTGTTTTCCGTAATTGCAGCGATATCTTTGACGGAATAGCCGCTGAGGTAGTATAGTGTGATTGCCGACCTTTCCTTTGGCGGCAGTGTGGACAGGGCACGATACAATTGCTGGTGCGTGAATCCGTTGTCGGCAGATTCCGCTGCCATTACGCAGGCGGCCTTATCAATGCTTTCATACTGCTTTTGAGCTGCCACATGGTTGAGAAAGGTGTTGTGCGCAATCCTGAAGAGCCAGGACTTGAACTGGCCGCTGTCTTTATACTTGTCTATCGCAAGGTATGCCTTGACAAGAGATTCCTGCGCTATGTCATCGGCGTCAGCCATATTTCCGGCGCAAAGAGCCAGCAGAAAGCTTCTGAGGGCATTCTGCTGATTCTTTACCTGTGATATGAACTGCTCTTGGGTCACGCTTTGCCTTGAATCCTCTGTTTTTCTTCAGCTTCAATCTCCTTGGCCAGAAATTTCCTGCCTACGAAGAAGCATGCAACAAGTGCAATGCCCACTGCAAGGACTCCTGCACCGAATATGATACCCACGATAGAATACTCATAAATATTGGCTATTATGATAGCTGTACCTGCTATCAGGCAGATTACACCCCAGAGGAGTTTGGAGAGCAGCTTCTCCTTGAGCAGTTTTTCCTTTGGAGAAAGTTTCTCCAGCCACTGTTCCACGTCCATATCCGGATTTTTTTCCAGCACAGCCATAAGGATCTCCTGTCTTTTGTTGGTATCGTTGATTTTCTTGCGCATACTGAACCATATAGCAAGTACAGGTAGTACGCAAGTAAGGCCAATAAGCCAAAGTATGCCTAATTCGTTGCTCATGATATTTGTCTTTTTAATTGTTATACTTTCTGTTGCTCTTGAACATGTTCACATATATAACAGGTCAAAGGTACAAAAGGTGACGTGCGGAAACTTGATTTTTTAAGGGTTCTGTAAAGATAACAGGTTTTTGTAAATGTCATTTTGGCAAATATTGCTGTTATGGCATTATTTGTGTACTTTTGTTAGCAATGTTCAGAAGTTTCATATAGTTGCTCATGAATGATGTGACAGAACGTATTGTTTGTTTGTGAACAGGGTTTATGGAATGGTTAATGAATAATTTGGTACGGTTTATGAAAGATGCATGAAGATTGTTAAGATATTTTAAAGAATGACTAAAGAAGGATTTGAATATGAACGATGTAAGAATAGTTTATGATGAAGTGAAAGATGGTGTGCGCATTGTTTCTGCTGCAACTTGCGGTCTGGTTTGTGCACAATCAATAGATATTGCCGTAAAGGACGGCATAATAGTAGGAGCCCGTGTAAACGGCGGCTGTGCCGGAAACTCCCAGGCTGTTTCCCAACTTGTTGTGGGTATGAAGATTGAGGAGGCAATAAAACGTATGGAAGGCATTGACTGCAATTATAAGGGTACTAGCTGTCCGGACCAGTTTGCCAAGGCGCTGAAGAAGCTGCTATGATTTCATGCGAAGCGCCTGTTTTAGAGGTATTTATGCCGATGAAAAAGTCCCTCTCTGTTGTAAAACATCAGGAAAGTGCGGTGGGAAGAAGTTTCGCAAGTCTTCCGCAAGTTCCTGAAAAATAACAAATTAAATGCTTGCGAAACTTGAGTTAGTATGAAAAAATTGTTTGCTGTTATTATGATGATGGCGTGCGTTTCACTTATGTTCGCACAGGAGCCTATAGTTGGTAAATATAAAAAGGCGCTGGTGATTGGTGCACACCCGGATGATCCGGAATCAATGTGTGCGGGCACAATGCTCCTGCTTAAGGAACAGGGCTGCGAGGTTGTGTGCGTTTATTTCACAAGAGGTGAGGGCGGCATTGAGGGCAAGAGCGCCGAGGAAACAGCTGCAATACGTACAAAGGAGGCCTTGAAGTCCTGTGAAGTCATGGGAATCAGGCCTGTGTTCATGACACAGGTGGATGGCAAGTCTGAAATCAACAAGGCGCGCTACGATGAAATGCGTGAGCTCATTGCACGTGAGAAACCTGATGTAGTGTTCACCCATTGGCCAATAGATGCCCACAGGGACCACAGGAATTGCTCGATTTTGGTTTATGATGCCTGGAGGTTGCTAGGTCACAGCTTTGATTTGTACTATGGCGAGGTCATGACCGGTATGCAGACCCAGATGTTCACACCAACAATCTATGTGAACATTGACAGCACCGTTGAGAAAAAGCGCGAGGCTTACAAGTGCCACGTTTCCCAGGGCACTGCCGCCAACGTTGACAAATGGCATCAGGTGATTGATGTGCTTCGCGGCCGTGAGTTCCAGTGCCACCACGCCGAGGCATTCATCAAGCAGCGTTGGAACAGCAGCGAGATACTTGACCGCTAACGCCTCATCCTTCAACCGGTCATATTTTTCCGCAAAATGCACCCAAACTCAGGCAAAAAGTGACAAATAGCCACGATTGGAGCGATAATGTGGCCGAAGGCACTGATAACAAGGCCGCATCAGCGGCCTAGCGGAGGGTGCGAACTTGCTGGAAAGCGAAAACATGCGGCAAGATAGCGAAGGGTTGCTGGTAGCAGCAAGTTCGGTATAGCCCGGGAGCGGTGCAGCAGGGTTTGGGGCGGAGCCCCAATAAAAGAAAAACCGCATCAGCGGCCTAGCGGAGGGTGCGAACTTGCTGGAAAGCGAAAACATGCGGCAAGATAGCGAAGGGTTGCTGGTAGCAGCAAGTTCGGTATAGCCCGGGAGCGGTGCAGTTGTCAAATGTGCAAATAAGGCGTTTTTGCACAGCGGAGGGCTGAAAATGGTTGCAAAATGGGCAAAAAAGGCATTTTTGCACAGCATTGAACTGAAAATTGCTGGTTTAAAGCAAAACGTGACCGAATGAAGTGCCTGACGCCCCCAAGCGGATTGCCAACCCCCCGGCGTTCTGTACAGAAAAACGGCCAATCCTGTACGGAGCGGGCAAAACCAGGTGTTTCGTACAGAAAAACGTCCAATCCTGTACGGAACGAGTGAAAGCAGGGCGTTTCAGGCAGAAAAGATGACCAAGCTGTGCTGGCTGAACGAATGTTGTGAACAGATAAAAACTAAAGATAAAGCTTTTATGGAATATGTAATAGTTGTTGTGTTTATTCTGCTGGTAGCGCTGGTATGGTTTGTTACGCACAGAATAGAAGGACTTAAAGCCGAGAAACGTGATGGTGAATTAAGCGGCGAGTATGAGCAGAGGCTTGCACAGCAGAAGTCTTCTTACGAAAATGAACTCGGCAGTTTGAAAAGTGCAGGCGAGCATGCGCTGATTGAGCAGAAGGATGCTTATGAACAGAAATTGAATGCCCAGAGTTTTGAACTGGCCTCCAAGGACTTGGAACTCAAGGCCAGGGATTCTTCACTGGCGATGGTTTCAGAATCCAAGTCTGAACAGAAAGACTCATACGAGAAGGCATTGGCGCAGCAGAAGGAGGCATACGAGCGCAAGCTGCAGGAACTCAGCGAGCAGAACACGAAGCTGGTATCCGAACTCAAGGAACAGAATGACAAGGCACTCGTTGAGCAGCGCAGCAGATACGAGCAGGCTTTGGTGGAACTCAAGGAACATCAGGCGAAATTGCTGGAGGAGCAGAGAAACAGTTATGAGCAGACACTGGCAGAGGTCAAGGATAACCAGACCAAGGCTCTGGCACAGATGAAGGAGAATTATGAAAAGGCCATCGCTGTGAATAATGAGAATTATGCGCAGACCATAAGGGAGTTCAAGGAGAATCAGGCCAAGGCTTCCGAGGAGCAGAGGAAGAACTATGAGGCAACAATAGCGGAGCTGAAGGAGAGCCAGGCCAGGACTATCGAGGTAACCAAAAATGAGATGGCTCTGCAGAATGAGAAGCTGATGAAGGAGAGGGAGGAGTCCCTGAAGAAGGAGGCTGAGGCGACAATGCGCAATATCACAGGGGAGCTCAACAAGGATATCAATGCAATGAGGGAGAAGGTTGAGGCTCAGATGAAAGCGCATACCGAGGAGAGCACGGCCATAAAGACCAAGTTCGAGGAAACGGTGAACAATCTGCGCTCACAGACCGAGAAGATAAACACTCAGGCGGCAAATCTTGCCAGTGCGCTCAAGGGCAGGAACAAGATGCAAGGTATCTTTGGTGAAACAATTCTTGCGAACATTCTCAAGCAGGAGGGGCTGGAGGAAGGCCGGGACTATGAGGCCGAGTTTTATCTGCGCGATGCAAAGGGCAATATAATTGTGAACGAGGAGAGCGGCAAGCGCATGCGCCCTGACTTTGCGCTTCATTTCCCTGATAATACGGACATACTGGTTGATTCAAAAGTATCGCTCACCGCACTTGCGGATTATTTTGCGGCAGAAACCGAGGAGGCAAGGAAAGATGCCTCACGCAGGAATCTTGAGTCTGTGCTCAATCACATTGCAGAGCTCAACGGCAAGGAATATCAGCGCTATGTAAAGGGCCGCAAGACTCTGGACTATGTAATAATGTTCATTCCTAATTACGGAGCGTATCAGCTTGCAAAACAGGAGAATCCTAACATCTTCAAGGAAGCGTTCGAGAAGAACGTGCTCATTACAACGGAAGAGACGCTGCTTCCTTTCCTCCGCCTGATACGCAGCGCCTGGATTCAGAAAAAGACCATGGACAATGTGAAGGACATTATGGAAGGAGCCCGCAAGATGCTGGACCGCGTGGCCATTTTCTGTACAGAGAACGCAAAGCTCGAGGCATCTCTGGAAAAGGTGGTGAACGATTTCAAGACAAACACTTCAAGACTCGTGACAGGTAAGCAGAGCATAGTCCGTGCCGCCAATGAGGTTCTGGGCTGCGGCGTTGCACTCTCATCCGGCAAGGAACTTCCGAAGGCCTCAGCGGCCGAACTTCCTGAGGATTAGTCTCCCAGTCTTATCACGCTGCGATCTTCCTCCTGTTTTCGTGCGGCGTTCTTCAGCGGCTTGAAGGAATTGAAGTTCCAGCTTATTCCTATCCAGAACATGCGGCTGAGGTTACGGCTGCTGTTTTCAAGAGAATAGATATTATTGTTGGAGTGAATGTCCCATCGCCGTGTATTGAAAACATCCGTGAGAAGGGCTGAGACCGTAAGTGAGTTCTTCAGGAAAGACTGCTTTACGCTTATGTTGCAGTAGTGAATCCTGGATGTTGTGAACTGTGGAAGGTACTGGGGCGTGGTCAGGAAATACTGGGCCTGCAGGCTCATTCCTTTCACCGGCTTGAAATTCAAACCTACATTGCTGTTGTTCACCCAGCCTGAGTTCCTGATTTCCGCTCCTTTGAAACAGCCCTGAGATTTTACGAAATATGTATTGCTTGCAAGATCAAGTGAGAACCATTTAAGGAGCGTGAACTTGAAATTGTGATCGATTCCGGCACTCAGGAAGTAATCGTCGTTCATGTAAGTGAAAATCAGGATATCGTTCTCCAGATAGGCGTGCTGGTTTATATAATCCTGCGTGCAGTTCAGATATGCGTTTCCGTTTATGAGCACCTTTCCGCCCGCAAAGCTGTAGCCTATGTCAAGTTTGTTGGCCTTTTCGGGGCTCAGGTTCACATTGCCGGTCTCGTATGTCTGATTGTCAATAAGATTGATGTACGGATTCAGCTGCGGATATGTTGGTCTGGAGATTCTTCTCGACAGGGCGAAGGTCATAGACCAAGGTGCGGAAATCTTCCAGTTGAAAACCAGGTTCGGAGCAAGGAAGAAGCAGTCACTGTGGTCATCCAGTTTGTCCTTGTTGTTGTGCAGGGTAACGTAGCTGTATTCGAATCTCAAGCCTGCCTTGAGGGAAAGTTTCTTTGACAGTTTCGATGAATACATTGCATAGGCCGCAGGAATGTACTCGCGGTGTTTGAGGTCGTTGCTCAATGGAATTGACAGCTCCCACTCACCTGTCTGTGGGTTGTATTCGTACATCTTGTGGTCAATATTGTTCTGGCGGTAGGTCATTTTCACACCGGTTTCAAACCTGCCCTTCCCCAGGACTGTCATATAGTCCGCCTGCAGCGAACTGTTGAAAGGATGTCCTCCCGAAACGGATTTCTGTACCATGCTGCCTTCCTGGTAATAGTATGAAGGGCGGTGGCCCGTGATTGAGGAAATAGAAGCTGAAAGATTCAGTTCCTTCTTTTCCGGAACAATGATATGCCGCCAGGAGAGAGACCCCTCGTATGTCTCACGGTTGAAAGTGATGTCGGTCTGGCGGAATCTGTTGAAATCCTGGAAATTGTTCAGTCTGGGATAAATGGCCTTGAAATCCAGGGTAAGAATATCCCTTTCCGTGGCCTTGAAACTTATGTTCGCACCAATGTTGTAGTTCGCTGTTTTCTTGGTGGCCTCAATTATCTGGTCAACCACCCTTCCGCTCTGTTTTATCCTTCTATGAAGTTCGCTTTCAATCTCATCACGCTCATATCTGCCATTGAAATTGAACCTGAAGCCCCAGCGGCCCTCATTGTATGCCAGAGCCAGATTCCCGTTAAGGAAATTGTTGAAGCCGTAATTGAAAGATGCCATTGAGGTGAAGGCATTTGCAAGCTGTTTTTTGGAGACTATGCTTATTATGCCGCCGGTTCCTTCGGAATCGTATTTCACATCAGGACTCGTTATTATGTCTATGCTCTGAACGTTTGCTACAGGAATGCTGCCCAATCCTCCCAGCGTTGTTGGTACACCGTCAACAAGTATTAGCACATTGCTATTTCCCCGAATTGAGACATTGTCGTTGCCGTCAACGCTCACCGATGAACTACCCCTTATGACTTCCAGCACAGAGCCCG
Organism: Candidatus Egerieousia sp.; assembly: GCF_056211015.1. Taxonomy (NCBI): domain Bacteria; kingdom Pseudomonadati; phylum Bacteroidota; class Bacteroidia; order Bacteroidales; genus Candidatus Egerieousia; species Candidatus Egerieousia sp. The sequence goes on along the minus strand of NZ_JBAELF010000039.1, from coordinate 9,589 downwards.
TTGCAGCACTGGCGCTTGACTGCGGACTTATCCTGGTCTTTTCCACAGATACGCTTCTGGAAGCCGCCTCGGCACTTACCACCACACCGTTCAGTGCAAGCGTATTCAGTGACATAACAATCCTGCCAAGGTCCAGTGTTCCGCCTGAAGAGCAGTCAATTTCCCTGGAAACATCGTTGTACCCTATGGAACTTATCTTCAAGCTGCATTTCCCCACCTTCCCTATATCCATTTTGAAAGCACCTGTGGTGTCGGTCATGACTCCCCCAAGCACTTTTCCACCGGCGATGGCAACAACAGAAGCGTACATCACAGGGCTTCCGTCCTCTTCCACCACAATACCCTTTATGCTTGCCTTAGCCAGCGGCCTTATCTGCATCCCGCTCTGTGCCTGCAGCGGCATCTGGCAGAACAGCACACCCAGCAATATGAACAGCAGTTTTCTCATACACTTTGTTTCTTGAAGCACAAAGATAGTACAGATCAATCATTTTCGCCAAAGCCGGTGTCAGGGACAGGCTCTGGAACGCTCTCCAAGGCATAATGAAAGAACCCACCCCGCCATTTAGAGGGGGTGGGTTCCATTAATCCGGCTCACAGGTGCCTCCAGCTGCATGTATGCGGAACCACCTCTAAATTGATTATTCGTTGAGGTACTTGTACATTATGCCATTAACCTCGCGGTGGATTGCCATATAGCCGCGGTCCTCACGCTCGTTGCAACCGTTGCACATTACAACAACGCCAAAGTTGTGGGCATCGTTCCAGAACATTGATGTGAATACGCCGTATGCGCTGCCTGTGTGACCAATATTGTACTGACCATCTACAAGCTGTTCGGTCTGCCAGAGGGCAAAGCCATAGCCGTTGTCGCCCGGATCAGACGGGTAAATAGTGGTTGTCTGCATCTGCACTGCTGAAAGCGAGTCAATGATTCTCACTTCTGTTTCCGTTCCGTCTTCGTTCTCAAGGAAGCCCTTGCCGTAGTTCATATGCATTTTCATGATCTTTGCAAGATTCCTAGGGCTTATCTTCATGCCGCCTGTTGGAGAGAATACAGGAGTTGAATATCCGAACTGATAGTTTGCAATCTCCTCTGTTCTTGGAGCGTATGCCTCAGGTGACCATTTGTAGGTGGAATCAGAGCTCTGCCACTCATATATCCTTACGAACTTTGTTGAGTCAAGATTGTTTACATTGTAACCGCCGTAGATTCCAAGAGGCTTGAGAATGTGGTTAGGAACATATTCATCGAATCTTTCACCGCTCACTTTTTCAAGGACAGCGCCCAGTGTGTTGAAACCAAGGTTGCAGTACTCGTATTTGCTGCCCGGTTTCCAGTCATTCCAGGCCTGGTCTGCGGTTGCGCAGGAATCAGGATTGAGTCTGTTGAGCGTGTAATAACCGTTTGCATCGCTCATGCTTGAAGAATGGCTCAGGAGCATTCTCACGGTAATTGGAATGTCCGGGTATTTAGGGTTCCTGATAGGGAAACCGAGGATTTCTGAAACGTCTGTGTCGAGTGTGAGCTTGCCCTGCTCTATCTGCTGCATGAGCGATGTTGCAGTGAACTGTTTTGAGATGGAAGCGATTCTGAAAAGACCGTCGAGATCAAGAGGAACATTGTTCTCCATATCCTTGAGACCAAGTGCCTTCTCGTAAATTACCTTGTTGTCCTTTACAACAACAACTGCCAGGCCAACGCATTTGTTAACGTCCATTACAGTCTGAAGCTCTTTTTCAATCTTTGCCTCAGTGTTCGTGCAGGAAACAGCTCCTGCAATGAATGCCGCGCCTGCAAGGCACAGCGCAGCTTTTCTAAAAATATTTTTCATAGATATGTGATTGGTATTTTTTCCAAATATAAGGATAAAAAAGCTTATTTTTGCAAATGTATATCAGTAAAATGGCGTAGGATACATGGCTCAGAAACAGGCACAGGAAACTCCTTTGATGCAGCAGTACAATGCTGTGAAGGCTCAGCACCCGGATGCTGTCATTCTTTTCAGGGTGGGTGATTTCTATGAAACATTCCATGAGGACGCTCTTGTTGCAAGCAAGGTTCTGGGCATTGTGCTTACCAAGCGAGGGAAAAGCCAGGGTACCGACGTGCCTCTTGCCGGATTCCCGCACCACGCCATTGACACATACCTCCCGAAACTCATTCAGAGCGGCTACAAGGTTGCAATATGTGACCAGCTTGAAGATCCGGCTCTTGCCAAAAAGCTGGTGAAGAGAGGCGTAACCGACCTTGTCACTCCCGGAATTTCATACTCCGACAGGGTTCTGGAGCAGAAGGAGAACAACTATCTCTGTGCTGTAACAATCACAAGACCCAAGGCGTCAGGTTCGCCAAAGCTCGGCGCCGCCTTCCTTGATGTTTCAACCGGCACTTTCAAGGCCACCGAAGGCAGTGCGGACTATATAAAGATACTGCTCGGAGCCATGGATCCAAAGGAGATACTTGTCTGCAGAGACCAGATGAACGATTTCACAGGTCTTTTCGGCACGGACTACTATATCACCAGAATGGACGAGTGGGCTTTCGCCGCCCAGGGAGGCAGGGACCGCCTGCTCAAGCAGTTCAACACCAATTCCCTGAAAGGCTTTGGTATTGAGGATTTTCCACTGGCAACAGGCTCCGCAGGGGCGATACTTTTCTACCTCGATAACAATTACAACGCATCCACACCCCAGATCAGCTCGATTTCCCGCATAGACCGGGGAGACCACGTCTGGATGGATGCCTTCACCATACGCAATCTTGAGCTTTTCAGTACCAGTTCGGGCCGCAATGGCAGCGCACTGATTGATATCATGGACAGGACATCCTCTCCCATGGGTGCCCGCCTGCTGCGCAACTGGCTGCAGCTCCCTATCAAGGACCTTGCGGAACTCAAGCGCAGACACAGCAGCGTGGAATGTTTCTACAATTCTTCCACAGCGATGGATTCAGCAATGGAACTGATATCCCAGATGGGAGACCTTGAGAGAATGATTGCCCGCAGCGCCGTTGGAAGGCTGGTTCCAAAGGAGGCTGCCTCACTTGGCCGCGCGCTGGAGAAGTTCACACCGCTCAAGCGGCTCCTTGTGAACTGCGGAGCTGAAAGCAGCGGAGAACATCTGCGAGAACTCGGTGAGAGCATTGATGAGCAGCTGGAGTTGAGGGAGGCAATCAGCGGAACGCTTTGCCAGGAGCCTGCATCGGCATTCGGGAAAGGTGACATAATAGCCTCGGGCGTGAATGCGGAACTTGATGAGTTGCGCTCAATAGCAAGGGACAGCCGCGCCTGGTTGCAGAATCTGCAGGAAAGCGAGGCTCAGCGTACAGGCATAAGTTCACTCAAGGTAGGATACAACAATGTGTTCGGTTATTATCTTGAAGTCCGTAACACATACAAGGAGAATGTTCCGCCGGAGTGGATAAGAAAGCAGACGCTTGTTGGTGCTGAGAGATACATAACACAGGAACTCAAGGATTTTGAAGAAAAGATAGTTACCGCCCAGGACAGGATACTGGTTCTTGAGCAGCAGGAATATGCGCTCCTTGTGCGCAGGATTCAGGAGCAGGTTGCATCAATCCAGCGCAACAGCGCAATTGCGGCCAGAGTTGATGTTCTGAGCAGCTTTGCCCTGCTCGCAAAACAGAACAACTACTGCCGTCCGCAGATGGACGATTCTCTTGAACTTGCAATAAAGGACGGCCGTCATCCTGTAATAGAGAAATTCCTCCCTGTGGGCGAGGAATATGTTGCCAATTCACTGGAACTGAGCAACAGCGGTTTGCAGATAATGATTCTCACAGGCCCTAACATGAGCGGCAAGTCCGCTCTGCTGCGTCAGACAGCGCTCATTGTGCTCATGGCCCAGACAGGCTGTTTCGTTCCTGCAAGTGAGGCGCATATAGGAATTGTTGACAAGATTTTCACAAGGGTGGGGGCTTCGGACAATCTGTCTCTTGGAGAATCAACGTTCATGGTTGAGATGATGGAATCATCAACCATACTTCACAATCTTTCAGAAAGGTCACTCGTACTTTTTGATGAAATAGGCCGGGGCACAAGCACCTTTGACGGTATGTCAATAGCCTGGGCCATTGTTGAGTATCTGCACGAGTGGGGAAAGGGCGCAAAGACTCTTTTTGCCACACATTACCACGAGCTCAACGAACTTGAGAAGATATATCCGCGCGTGAAGAACTACAACATTGCTGTAAAGGAAGACAAGGAGAAAATCATTTTCCTGCGGAAACTTACCCCCGGCGGTGTTGCTCACAGCTTTGGAATACACGTTGCTTCAATTGCCGGAATGCCTGCACAGGTGCTTCTGGCCGCCAACAACAAGCTCAACGAGCTTGAATCCCAGCGCAATTTTACAATGTATGGAATGTCAGCGCAGAACGAGGAAGCAACTTCCTGCGCTGAGGCAGTTGCTGACAATGATGCTGCAGGCAGTAATGGTACTCAGTCTGCGCATAACGTTCATGACGCTTGTAGCAACAGCTCAACAGGAATACAGAACTTAAAGAAAAGCGGGCGCAGTGCAAAGAAACAGGACAGCGGAATGCAGCTCTCGTTATACCAGTTGGATGACCCGCTGCTTGTTGACATCAAGCGCGCGCTTGAAAATCTTGACATAAACAATCTTTCACCTCTGCAGGCTTTCCAGACCATAGTTGATCTGCGCCGCAAGATGGGACTTGATAAAAACTGAAAATAGCTTATGATAAACAGTATATTGTTCTGGCATCAGATTGCCGATGCTTTCGTGAAGAATATGATTGTTGAGGACAGGTACATGCTTATCCTCGAGGGCCTGTGGACAACCGTGCTCATAACCGTTTTTGCGGCAATTTTCGGAACAATGCTCGGAGGTCTTGTATGCTGGATGAAAATGAAGGGAAACGCTGCTGTGCGCAGGATTGCAAAGGTGTATGTTGACCTTATGCGCGGAACGCCTGTTCTGGTGCTGCTCATGATAATGTATTACGTTGTTCTGGCACCTGTGATAGAGTCCGCAATTACAGTTGCAATCATCACTTTCTCATTGAACGCTTCGGCATATATCTGCGAAATGCTCCGTTCAGGCATAGAAGGCATTGACAAAGGTCAGACGGAGGCCGGCCTCTCCCTTGGTTTCACGGGCAGGCAGACCTTCTTCTACATAGTGTTCCCGCAGGTTATAAGGAACATAATGCCTGTGTATCACGGCGAACTCATAAGCCTGCTCAAAAGCACGTCAATCGTGGGCTACATTGCAATAATGGATATGACCAAGGCGTCCGACCTCATACGTTCCAGAACTTTCGATGCTTTCTTTCCGCTCATAATCGTTGCAATATTATACTTCGTTCTGGCGTGGCTCATAGGCCTCCTGCTTGATTTCCTGAGCAGGAAGAAATCAATGAGCGTGCTTCCTGCGTTTGCAGGCATTGCGCTGGCCTTAAGTGTGATATGCTGTGCAGGCGGTTCAGCGGAGCCATCGCCGGTGGGAGATGATAATGATGGTTCAGGGCGGTTCACTTCAATTGAGGATATTGCTGACCATGGCAGCGTGGCTGTTATGGAGGGTTCAATCTATGACATAGAGTATTCAAAGAGATATCCGAATGCAAAGGTCAACAGGATCAAGAATATTTCCGAAGCGGCGGAGTTCGTCCTTTCCGGAAAGGCTACTGCGCTGATTGCACTTGACGTTCAAACCAAGTATGTCGTGAGGGAGAATCCTTCCCTTATGGAAATGGATTCGTTGTTCACGGCCGCAATGGGTGCCGGATTCCCTAAAGGTTCTCCTTTGAAAGACAAGTTCAACCAGTTCCTCAAGGAACTGAGACCATCGCCGGTGTATAAGGAAATGATTCACAGGTGGATAGAGTGTGACATTGATACCGTGAAAATGCCGGATCTGTATCTGCCTTCAAGCGGGGAGCCGTTGAAAATGGCCATTACCGGTACGCAGACTCCTATGAATACAGTGCGCGGCAAGGAATATGTGGGCTTTGACATTGAGCTTGGAATGCGCTTTGCCAAGTACTTGAATAGGCCACTCAAGCTTGAGGTCACCACCTTCCAGGGCCTGATTCCGGATCTGGTTACCGGAAGGGTGGATTTGGCAGTAAGTGACCTTATCATTACCCCTGAGCGCACCGAGAAGATAGATTTCTCCGATATCTACTACGATAGTTATGCATCAATTGTGCTGCTTGAATCAAGCTATTATGGTACCGGAACGCTCGGAACTGCGCATTACACCTTCCTCCTTGCCCTGATGGCGGTGATTGCGTTGTATATTGTGATATCATACAGGAAGAAGGCCGCCTTCCGCAGGAAAGTTGCCGAATATATGGCCGAAGGTGCCGGGAATCAGAAAGAGCTGGAGAAAGGAGACGTGCTTATAAGCATATCCGGGCTTGAGAAATCTTTCGAGGAAGGGCTGGTTGTGCTTGACGGCATTGATGCCGAAATAAGAAAGGGTGAGGTAATATCCATCATAGGTCCTTCCGGAACGGGAAAGAGTACATTCCTGCGTTGCTTGAACCTGCTGGGCAAGCCTACGGGCGGCAGCGTTTTGGTCGGGGGCAAGGATATTCTTTCACGTTATGCCAATGTGCCTATGTTGCGCCGCAAGATGGGTATGGTGTTCCAGTCGTTCAACCTCTTTGATGGTATGAGCGTGATTGACAACATTACTCTGGCTCCTGTGAAATTGCTTGGAAAGACTCCTTCCCAGGCCCAGGCCAGGGCAATGGAACTGCTCAAGCTCGTTGGTCTTGCAGAGAAGGCCAGTGCTTATCCTGCTCAGTTGTCCGGTGGACAGAAACAACGTATAGCTATTGCCCGCGCTCTGGCCATGGAGCCCGAGATTCTTCTGTTCGATGAGCCTACATCGGCTCTGGATCCTACAATGGTGAGCGAGGTTCTGGCTGTAATGCGTCTGCTGGCAAAGCAGGGAATGACAATGCTTGTTGTAACCCATGAAATGCGTTTTGCCCGCGAGGTCAGCACTCGTGTATTCTTCATGGCAGAAGGACATATCTATGAAGAAAACAGTCCTGCAGAACTGTTTGACCATCCTCAGAAGGAACTCACCAAGATGTTCATAAATCAGATAAGGGAGTTCAATTACAGGATAAAGATAGCGGATTATGATTACTATGGAATGATGGGCGCACTGGTTGTATTTGCCGAGAAATACAATATGTCATATCAGACCATAACCAATCTGCAGCTGGCCGTTGAGGAATCCCTTGGTATAATGGGTGCGCCTGTGGGCACGGAAATCAAAGTGTCGTATTCTGAGAAGACCATGGAGCTAGGCGTTTCTGTAAGCGTGCCAAAGGAAGTGCTGCCTGTTCTGTTCGATACGGATGACAACCATATCTCAAATTCAATTCTCCACGGCATAAGTTCAAGCTTTGAACTGTCCGAAAAGGATGAGCATACGATACTCAAATTGGTTTTGAAGAAATGCTAGATTTCGTCAAATAATCCCGCCCTTTCGTCAAATAAGTGTCTGACTCTGTTGCGTGTTGGTTGAATGAGAGTTACCTTTGTTCAAGGAAATCATGTATGGTTGCCGCAATGCTTGTTGCGGGCCTTTTCCTGTGGCGCCCGTGGAAGCCGGGGCCGGTTGCCATTGATAATACAGACACCGTATCCAGCTCCGGAACAAGTTCCAGTGTAAAGATCAACGGCCACGAGTCCGGAAGGATACGGTTATTACTTTGCCTGGGGCGAGACGAGCCCCAAGAGCGAATACACGTGGGCGAACCTGAAATACTGCAATGACAATACTGGAGACAGCTTCTCCAAGTACAATCAGAATCAGGGCGGCACCACAGACAACAGGACAAGGCTTGAGTTAAGTGACGATGCCGCAAGGGCCAACTGGAGCTACATCGACCGGAGATACGGCCACTCAGTGCGGGCTGTCTCAGAATAATGCCGCTAAGGGACGCAAGTCCCAAAGCGGCAAGCCCGGCGCCTGTCGCATGGCGGTTTGACCTTCGCCGTCCGGAGGCTAATCAGCAGCGTTTCAGAGTGAGGCGGATGCGTGAATCTGCGAACATGAAAAACATCTGTCCATACAAGTCCGTCAAGAATGCGCTATGGCAGCGGACTATTGGACAGGTCTCACCCGAATGGGCACACCTGTCCACCGGAACCTTGCAGGAATGCTCTCCGGCAAGGTTCCCATGGACAGGTCTTTTTCGGGTAGTGAAGGTAATGATGTTCAGCGTGAACTATCCGTTAATCCAAAAAATCACCTTCCACGCTCACTTGGCTTGAATGGTCTTGTGAGGCTGATTGGCGTGGAGGGTGAGGCAATTTTGCCTCATCGTCCACGCTCACCATCGTCAGAGTGTGGTGTGGTGCATTCAGGTGTGGACGGTGATTTTCGGTTTATGCTGCGCCTTGTACTCAGGTACTCTGGCATTCTGCCACTTGCCTGAACTGAACACAGGGTTTCACGTGTGACCGATTACCTTGCAATTTTCCAGCTGGTTATGGTGTGTTTTGCGCAGGTGAAGCGCACGCCTACCTTGACTTTCGGTCTCGGGTCAGCCATGTATGGGGCGTCGTAGAGGTTCTTCTCTATCTGGGCAAGGGCAGAGCTTGCCGTTCCTCTCATCTTGAACTCGAATATGTATATTGCATCTGGCAGCCAGACTACCATGTCAACCCTGCCCTTTGCCTGCTTCACCTCGGTCTCAAGATTCAGGCCCATTCCGTTGAACAGGATGTAGAGGTCACGCTGGTGGAGCGCCTCAAGCTTCTCAAGGTCTTCAAGAATCTCCCTACCCTCGTACATGTAAGGCACGCCGGCGAGGAATGACTGCAGGGCCTTCATTGCCGCATCCACATTGCCTCTGCGCAGGGCCCTGTTCATTGCCGCCACCATATTCATTCTCTGGTCTGTGTTCAGAGGTGTGAGCATCTTGAGGAAATTACCGAACAAGCCCTCCCTTACCTCTTCGTTCGGTATGCCGAGCACATATCCGCGAGCCATCGAATCATAGCCTTTTATTGTGAGGTATCCAGACTGGTATAGCAGTGGCAGTGCGGTGTCCATTTCGTGTATGGATATGTCAAAGGCCGTGTCAGGCATCATTTCGGTCCTGTTGAGCTTCATTATGTCTGTTCTGAAGCCTTTCATCCTCTCAAAGAGGAAAGATGGAGTTGCAGAGCCGAACCAGTTGTTGCGCAGTTCCTTGCAGGCGAAGGTCAGCATGAGGCTGTATGGGTTGTAAACTCCTTTGAGACTGCGGCTGAAGCAGAATCCGTCGTACTTCCATCGCAGTGTATCATACATTTCCTCCTTGGTCATTCCGTTGTGGAGTGCAAGGTTCTCAATGTCGTTGTCGAATGTCCGGTGGATTTCAGTCTCGGTTATTCCGCAGAGTGTTGCGTAGTCCTCGTTGAGTGATATGTTCTGTAGGTTGTTGAGCTCGCTGAATATGCTCACGTGGCTGAACTTTGTAATGCCTGTTATGAATACGAAGCGCAGGTATTCGGAGCAAAGCTTGCACGTAATATAGAACTCCTGATGCAAGGACTGAACTTCGTTGAACAGGTCGGTGCCTGTTGGG
>NZ_JBAELF010000038.1:0-2951 GCF_056211015.1 Candidatus Egerieousia sp. | reverse complement strand
GATGCCAAGTATGTATGAACTGGATGCCGGACTGTAGCCTTTGATGGTGAGGTATCCCGACTGGTACAGCAGAGGAAGCGCTGTTGTCATTTCGTGGATTGACATGTCAAAGGCGGATGCAGGCATCATTTCGGTCCTGTTGAGCTTCATGATGTCTGTCCTGAAGCCTTTCATCCTCTCAAAGAGGAAAGATGGGGTTGCGGAGCCGAACCAGTTAGCACGGAGTTCCTTGCAGGAGAACGTGAGCATTAGGCTGTAAGGATTGAAGACTCCGGCCTGCTTTTTGCTGAAGTTGAAGCCATCATATTTCCATCGCAGTGTATCATACATTTCCTCCTTGGTCATTTCGTTGTGGAGCGCAAGGTTCTCAATGTCGTTGTCGAATATCCGGCGGATTTCGGCCTCGGTTATTCCGCAGAGTGTTGCGTAGTCCTCGTTGAGTGATATGTTCTGGAGGTTGTTGAGCTCGCTGAATATGCTCACGTGGCTGAACTTTGTAATGCCTGTTATGAACACGAAGCGCAGGTATTCGGAGCAGGCCTTGCAGGTGATGTAAAACTCCCTGAGAATCTTCTGCACCAGTTTGAATTCATTGCTGCCGCCTTCAAGATGCAGAAGCGGTGCGTCATACTCGTCCAGAATTATCACGGCACCTTTTCCTGTTTGCTGGTTGGCTCTTTGCACCAGACCTTGGAACCTCATTCCGGGACTCGTTTCATTATAGTCCTTTCCATAAACACTTTCATATTTGAGAAGCATCACGTTCAGTGCGTCCAGAACCTGTTGCGGATTCTTGTCCTTTATTACGCTCATGTTGAAATGGAACACAGGATATTTCACCCAGTCCTTCTCAAGCGTCTCCATTGCAAGTCCCTTGAAGAGCTCCTTTTTCCCAAGGAAATAGGCTTTTAGGGTTGAGCAGAGCAGTGACTTGCCGAACCTGCGGGGACGGCTGAGGAAGACGCACTGGCTGCGGGTCATCCTGTATATCAGGTCTGTCTTGTCTACATACACTCTTCCGGTCTGGACTATGGTCTCGAAACTGTCCGTGTCTGTAGGGAACTCCCATGGCTCCCTGTATCTCTTGGCTTCTTCCATAACTGCTCTCTTGTTTCCAATCTTGCGAATATAGATAAAAGCGTTTTGAATTGCAAATGAAGAGAGAATGACAACCGCCATCAAATACCTTGATTTTTTTTCTTTGAATTGCAGGATTCTTTATATAAATTTGCAACAGCTAGCATATTACGGCTAAATACATGTTATAAGACGTTACCGGACGTTTATCTTTCAGATACAAACTTGGCAATTTGAATCACAAAGGAAGATAAAGCAGCCATAGCGTCCACTTGCGGTGGTCATTCGGTACCGCGCCCTTCAGGCGTGGGTTTTACTGCATATCATCCCAGGCGTGGGCTATTAGTGTTGCTTATCCTTTTGTGAAGGCAGCCAAGGCCTGTATCTGGGATGAGCAAGGTAAGACTCCCACGTCTTCTTTTTTTATCCGTTCGGGAAAGGGTGTCACCGGCATAAATTTAATATTAATGGTATCATATTCAATCATTCTGATAAAAAGAGATTTATCGCTATAAGAGGTAATAATAAATTTGGATTATGTGGCTATTTGATTTTATTTTTGGTTGCCGGAAACAAAAGGGCGGTGCTATTAATATTGATGAAGATGAGTGCCTTGATGAAGGTGAGGATGATCTGATATGGGACAATGACTGTGCACAAGACTCCGAAAACAGCCTGGGTGAAGATATGGAACTAATAGAAGAGTCTATTTCAGGTTATTTTAAGCCGCGTTTCCTGGTGGATAAACGTGACGGCTCCAGGATAGAGTTCATGAGTGCAGACGAATGCTTGCGCACGGTTACAGCGGATGACATTGACTGGGAATCGCTTTCATTTCTGGATGATTCCTGCAAGAGAGTGGCAAGGAGTCTTGACGCTCATTATCCTACTCATATTATGAATTATCATAATGGAGTTGCATTGGTATGCTGGCAGCTGAATCCGGACGGGATGTATTATATGGATGATGATGGTTTCGGGATGTCGGATGATGAAGAAGTTACAATCTATGGAATCATTGACCGCAGGGGTAGAGTTGTTTCAAAGTTCCGCTATGTGAATCATGATTGGAAACAGGTTGAACAAATGAAGAAAGAGGCTGAGAACATATGAAAAAGTCAAAAATCATTTTACGGGTGCTGCTGGTGCTGGTTGGAGCTTTTGCAGTCTTTGGGGTATTCAGTATTTTGCAGGAACTGTATTGCCGTCATTTTGGCGAATCGGCTCATGAGGATGACACGAGATTGTGCGACAGTGTCTATGTGCATCGCTTTGGCAGAGGCCGGGCTCGTTTGTATAATGGCAATACCGATGAGTATTTCGGTCCAGTATTCGAGTGGGTTGCTGAAAGGCCTGAAACGGACAGTCTTACTGTTTTCTGTGACCGTAACGGAAAACGGGGGTACTTGAATGTGAATACGGGAGAAATAGCCATTGAGGCGAAATATGAATATGCCTGGACATTCTGCGAGGGCCTTGCTGCAGTATTGGAGCCTGGCGGCAAGCTGGGATTCATCGATCAGAGGGGAGAGTATGTCATAGCTCCTGAACTTGATTATTGGATGGAGCAGGATTACAGGTTTGAGAATGGCTTGTGCCTTATGGAGAATGAAAAAGGAATGAAGGGCATGATAGACCGCAACGGCAATTTTGTGCGTCCTATGGGATATGACGCAATCATATCTGATGAACAAAGCGTCAGTAACAGATAGCAATGATTCCTTACCTTGCGATTTTCCAGCTGGTTATGGTGTGCTTTGCGCAAGTGAAGCGTACGCCTACCTTGACCTTAGGTCTTGGGTCTGCCATGTATGGGGCGTCGTAGAGGTTCTTCTCTATCTGGGCAAGGGCCGAGCTGGCGGTGCCCCTCATCT
>NZ_JBAELF010000037.1:0-21655 GCF_056211015.1 Candidatus Egerieousia sp. | reverse complement strand
TGCAGGGTTCATAGCCTGTGATCCGTTCGAACTTATTGAAAACGTAATAAACAACAACGATCAAATCAAAGCAGTGAAGCTAGCCTTCGACCGGCTCGATCTGGCCGGAGCAGCGGCCTGAATCACTTGCGAAACTTGAGTGACCTTATTTTTGAATTACCAAGCCACACAATGTGCTTAAAGGCGTTGAGGCATTGGAGTACAAGAGCGGGCATTGATAAACATATAACGTGGCATTGTGGCCGCCATTCCTTTGCAACAAATCTTCTGGAGGGCGGGGCAAATGTTAAGGTGGTGGCTGACCTGTTGGGACACAGCGGCCTTACTTATGTTGAACGGTATGTAAGGGCTATTGATGAAAGCAAGAAGCGGGCATTGAATAGTTTGCCAACAATAGAACTGCAATAATATTCATAGAAACGGGAACGATAAACAAAGCAATTAAAACATTATGACAGAAGAAGAACTTAAGGAACTCAAGCAGGCCAACGATGGTAAAAATGGTTTTGAATTTGAAAAAGAATTTACAGAAAGTGAAGCGGTTGAAGCAGTTGAGAACATAAATCGGATTATTGGAATTTTTGGAATATCAAAAATTGCAGATGTCTTTTATCCTCACAGTGATAAGGATGCTTATATTGTTACTAAAGGGGAAGCACTATTATTTGCAGGAAATAGATTGCTTAACGGGTATATAGATGTAGATATGGATAGAGAGTTAAATCAAAAAGCAAGGCTTGTTGAATTACTTGTTAGACGGGATGAAAAGAACCGTTATCTTTTAAGATTGACGGGGGAGAGATTGTCTATAGAAAAAGAGGAACAGTTTACAAAAGAACGTGATGTTATACAAGAGGCTATTTTCAAGCTATTAAACCCGCCAAAGGCAAGCGGCCAGCCTCAACCAGAAGCCCCAGCATTACCAAAAGAATTGAACACAGACAAAGCACGGGTATTGATTGCCAAGACCGTTGAGGTGGGATTTATCACCGTTGAGGCGGGGCAATATATATGGAACGGGGAAAAGGTATTGTTGGCCTATTTTGCCGTGAAAGCCTCAGCCTATTTGGGGTTAAAAATGAAGTGTGGCACTTATGCCTGTTGGAAACCCTTTGAAGAATTATTTGCCACCTCTAATTTAAGAAATGCAAGGGGAAATTGGATTGACAAAACGGGGTACGGTTCAGATTTTCAGCCAACGGGGTATGAAGATATTGACACCCTGTTTATAGCCGACACCGAGGGGCAAAAGTGATTACATTGCAAACACAACAAAGTTTATATTTTCCACTTTTGTTGCTGGTTTGTTGCTGGTTTGTTGCTTGAATTACAACACAAAGATATAAACAACTATATATAAGCACTTTACAACATAAAACTACTTTCCATAGTGGAAAGAAGTAACACCGCCTAACGTTATGTTAACGTTGGGCGTTATTCTTTCTAATGCCTTATAACTTGCAGTTGTTTTCTTGAAACGGGAACAGTATGGCAAGCCCCGTGAAAAGGATGCAACGGCAAAGACGGGGGCGTGCTTGCCAGCACCCCCAGACAGCCAGAACCTCAACAGCAAACAATATGAGCAAAGAGGAAATTAAGGCTATCGCTGACCTTATAACAGCAAACATTATTATGTGTACCAAAGAAGTGCTTACCAGCGATGAGGCGGCACGTTATATGGGTATTTCAAAAAGTCACCTGTATAAGTTGACAATGAGGCAAGAGATACCACATTTCAAGCCCACAGGCAAGGTAGTATATTTCAACCGTACAGAGGTAGAACAGTGGTTGCAAAATAACCGTGTGGCAACCGTGAATGAAGCACAGGCACAGGCCGAGGCATACTGTAGGAAAGGAGGTGTGCAATGATACTTACCGACTACTACAAATTTGAAAAGGTGGCCTTGAAAAGTAAGTTAAGGATGGATTGCACGGCCTCAACACACAGTTACCAAGAATTTGAAGAAAAGCGGGCAACAAAGGTTACAGCCGCCACAGCCAGGCGGGATGCAACCGAGGCGGGCTGTCTGGTGGTGTACTTTGGTGATGTTCCAGACAACTTTAGCGGCAATGTGCACAGAAAGGCCGATAAAGCCATTACAATAAAGGGGCAAAACCTTTCCAGCATATTTGTACCAGACATAGAAAGCGGCTTTGCCTACGGAGATTTTAAGGGCACTAACGATGCATTGTTATTTGTGTTCCAGAACCTCAACACCATAGATGGCAGAGTACAGGCGGGCGGGGTTATTGAAGTGTTTGTTGCAAGGGGCAAAAGTAAAGACCGTGTGCCCCTGTATAATCTTCTCACAGATGGTGGCCTTGATGAAGAAATGGAGGCCTTAAGAGAACAGGCACAAACAGACTAAAAGGCCGTTTCCTATATTAAGACGTTTTTAGTTACCAAATCAGTAACCGCCAATATGTACGATACTGTATTTTTAAGGCTGACACAAGCCGAGGTTAACGGGGTTGATTTTCTGGAGGAAGTGCCCTGTTTTCTGGAAGATGTGGGCGAACATATCTACAGCGGTTTTCCATTCGTTACAGGCAACCTCAACGGGCTAAAGGTAACAGCCAACAGATACCAACTAAAGGTGAAAGATGGAAGCCTATGTAAATACCTGTTGGGTGACAATTTCCAAACAATGGGGCGGGGTGACACCCAGCGGGCTATAGAAAAGTTATCGGACACTTTGCACTTGCCAATGGGCAAGGCCATTGTTACCCGTATGGATATAGCCCAAAATTTCATAGTGAAACACCCGCCACAGGTGTATTTGAACCATTTGGGGGCGTTGAGGTATGCAAGCCGATTGCAAGAACCCAGCGGGCTATATTATAGCCTCAACGGTGGCCGCCTTTGCTTCTATGACAAGAACAAGGAACAGAAAAGCAAGCGGGAAGAAATACCAGAACTTTACAAAGGTAGAAATGTGTTGAGGTATGAAAGGCGTTACACCCAGAGAATAGCGGCCAAATTTGGGGTGGCCGAGGTAACGGGGGCAATGCTGTATAATGAGGCCTTTTACATTGAAGCCCTCAACAGGTGGAAAGCCGACTATCAAGCCATACAGAAGATAAATGATATAACACTTAATTTCCAAGCGATGAAAACCAAACAGGAACTTTACAAGATGGGTATTTTATCACTGACAGAACAGGCGGGCGGCCAAGTTGAAATGATAAACCAGATAAATGAAGCCCAGCAACGTGGGGAACTTACCAAGAAACAGGCCCATGATTTAAGAGCGGCCGTTAATGAGGCTTGTCAACTTAAAGAGGGGTTGACAGCCCCAAACGATGCAATACAGGAACTTGATAAGAAAGTGGCCGAGGCTGTAAGGTTTTACCGTTGAGGCCTAAACACGGTTACTAAATCAGTAACCAGATTTAACAAAAGTTTACAAAGTTTACAGGTATATGAGTAAATTGAAAAAGGAATTACAACAGGCGATAAGCCCAGGAGCAACACAGATAAACCAGCAAACAGGCCTTACACCGATACAGGAACAGGCAGCAATATTGTTGGCTTCTGGTGAAACAATAACCGCTGTAGCGGCCAAAATAGGCGTTAACAGGGGCACTATTTATGATTGGCAAGGTATTGTTACTTTTCAATGCTTCTTCAACCAGCAAAAGCACGATTACAAGGAGCACTTGAAAAACAGTCTGTTTGGCCTTACCAATGATGCATTAACAGCCGTTAGGAATTGCCTGCTTTCAGACAATGAGCCAATCAAACTGAAAGCGGCAACGTGGCTTCTGGAACGTGTGGCAGAGCAAACGGCAGGAGTAACAGATTTAAGGGCGGCACTTAAAGCCAAGCATACAAAAGCAATGGAATGGCCAGACTGTGATAATTTTGACAGAGTTGGATTTGAAAAAGATTGCCGCCAATATGGCATTAAACCAGATTGAGAGCCGACCGACAATCATAGGTTAACAAAAACCGACAAAAAACAACGTTTTTGGCTGATAGTACACTTTTAGTACACCAAGCCAAAAGATAACCCCCTCAAAATCAAATGATTATGAGGGGTTTTATGTGCGGGCGAAGGGACTCGAACCCTTACGCCGCGAGGCACCAGATCCTAAGTCTGGCTTGGCTACCAATTACAACACGCCCGCAACGTTTGTGACGGCAAATATAGAGTTTTTTCGTTTATCCGCCAATTTTGTTTTCGCAGTATGAGTTTTCAGATTTCTTAAACCGAAAATCACCGTCCACGCATGAACGTGCCATACCGCACTCTGGCAGTGCGAAGCGTGGACGATGAGGCAAAATTGTCTCAACCTCCACGCAAACTCACATCACAATGCCATTCAAGGCCAATATGCGTGGACGGTGATTTTCGACTTGAAGAAATTTTGCACGGAGCAAGGCCGTCAGGGCTGTTGCGCAGCGAAATTGCATGGGGGAGTGTGCGGAAGGTTTGCGCAAGTTGCAGAGACCTTCCGCAGTGGTCAAATGTAAGTATTTTATTTACAAGGTGTTGGAAAAAGCGAGTGCGGAAGGTCTATGCAAAAAGAGCAAACCTTCCGCAAGGGAGCGGGATTTCCGTAATGGGAGGAAGAATTCCTGGAGAGAAACACTTTGCCTGAACGATTTTCCTTATCTTTGTGTCAGAACATATTGATTCAAGCATTGCATTTATGCCAATGATAGCAGGAACTGACCGAAAATAGTGCTTTGACAAAACACGGGAATGCAGTGAAAGCATCGCGGACGAGATGTGTATACGCGAAGCGGCCAGTGAGAGTATGACATTCGCAAAGCATCGTGCACGAGAAGGGCATTTGCAAAGCATCGTGCACGAGAGGTGTATATGCGAAGCGGCAAGTGGGAGTGAGACATATGCAAAGCATCGTGAGGCAGAAAGATGAAAAGAACCAAGAAAGTGCGGTGGAAAGAACGAATCATAAATAGTAGGATACAATGAACAGGAGAGGCTTTTTGGGAAAATTTCTGGGGACGTGTGCTGCAGGGATGCTGCCTGCAAAACTGGTGGCAGGCGGACTTCAGGGGCGTTGGCTCAGTGCGGGCCAGGCAGAATCAGGTGCTGAAAGGGCGTGCATGGCGGATTTGCTGAACGGTGCAGGCCTGGAAGACATTCAGGCGAAAACCGTTCAGACCTATGTCTTCCTCTCGGACCTTCACGTCTGCAGGGGAGGCATTACTGAGGAGAAACTCAGGGCAAGGGTGGCAAAGATTCTGGAAATCAGGCCGGACAAGGTAATTGTGCTGGGTGATCTGGCTTATCGCACGGGCAAGGTGGAGGATTATGAGTGCGTGCGTGAACTGCTTTCTCCAATCCTTGAAGCAGGTATCGGTCTGCATCTGTGCCTTGGCAATCACGACCGCCGCGAGGAATTTTCGGAAATCTTCCCGGAATTCATGTCCGCTTCGCCTGTGCCGGGCAGACTGGCCGGTGTTGTCAACGGGCGTTTTGCCGATATCGTTCTGCTGGATTCCCTGAAGCAGGGTGCGGACACAAGCACCTGGATTGCTGATGGCGAGCTTGACGGGCCACAACTGGAATGGCTGAAATCCACCATTGAGAAGTGCAGCAGGCCGTTCTTTGTTGCCGCGCATCATCCGCTGGCAGATCTTGGAATCGGCAGGCTTCTGGCAGACAATCCGCTATGCGCAGGGTACATCCACGGCCACAATCACAAGTGGCAGACGGACTGGATAGAGCAGAACTGGAAGGCCCCCCGCATTCTGAGAACCCTCTGCATTCCTACTACAGGCTCCTGGGGAGACAACGGCTACACTGTCCTTTCTTTCCACAGCGATGGCGTACAGGCCTCGCTCTTCCAGGACGACTTCTACTTCCCTAAACCGCTTTCCGGCTCTGAACGGCCTGCTGTCTGGGACAGGGTTGTTGAGGACCATCAGGGTATGAAGTGCTCCTTTGTCTATTGAGCAATCCTAAGTTGCAATTGTTCTGCGCTTTTGTTACCTTTGCAGACTTTATGCGAAGTGTTGTGGTTGTGTCTGAACACTGACAGGTTCCGCAGCATGGCACTGGTTGAGAATTTGAAGTATTTACTGAGCCCATCGCAGTAGAAATAGAGAAAAATAATAACAAAATATTAATAAGTTACAACAATGAATATTACAAAGCAGGAGATTGATAATCTTACATTTGAACTGCATCTTAGCATTGAGAGAGAAGATTGCAACGAGAAAGTTGACAAGGCCCTGAGGGCTTTCCGCAAAACAGCCGACATCAGGGGCTTCAGAAAGGGTATGGCTCCTATGAGCATAATCAAGAAGATCCACGGCGGTTCTGCATTGGTTGACGCGGTTAACGAGCTCATTCAGGAGCAGTTGACAGGATATGTAAAGGATAACAAGCTCAGCATCCTTGGCGAGCCTCTTCCAAACGAGGAGAAGACAAAGGAGATTGATTGGGTTAACGACAATACCTTTGAGTTCGTATTCGACGTTGCTCTGGCTCCCGAGTTCGACGCTAAGATTTCAGCAGACGACAAGGTTGTAAGCTATACCATCAAGGTGGAGGATGAGGAAATAGAGAAGAGAAAGGAGAATCTTCTGAAGCAGTACGGCAAGCTCGACGCTACCGAGGCTGTTTCTTCAGAGGAGGATTTCATAGTTGCTGATCTGGTTGCAGGTGAGAACAAGGTTGAAGGCACATACGTTACCCTCAGGAACATGAGCGATGAGAGCAAGGCTCTGTTCATTGGCAAGAAGGCCGGTGACAGCTTTGACGTAAACGTTAACGAGGTCTTCACAAACGAGACAGACCGTGCGGCAATGCTTCACGTAAAGAAAGAGGAGCTCGCAAACATTGCTCCTGTTTACAACTTCACCATCAAGGAGGTAAAAACTTTCGTTCCTGCAGTTGAGAACGAGGAGTTCTTCAACAAGGCTTTCGGTGAGGGCGCTGTAAAGAACGCCGACGAAGCAAAGGCAAAGATTGCCGAGCAGCTCAAGAGTGAGTATGTGATAGAGAGCGATTACAGATTCACCCAGGACGTTAAGGAGTATCTCATCAAGAGAACGGACATTAAGGTTCCTGAGCAGTTCATGAAGAAGTGGCTCTTTGCCATGAACCAGGGCAAGGTTACAATGGAGGATATTGACAAGGAGTTTGATTTGTTCCTCAAGGATTTCCGCTGGCAGATCATCCGCGAGAAGATCATGAAGGAGAACAATCTCGAGCTTACAGACGAGAAGGTTCTTGAGGCTGCAAAGAAGATTGCTTCCTATCAGTTTGCAATGTACGGAATGAACAACGTTCCTGAGGAGCAGCTTACAAGCTACGCTCAGACACTTCTCAACAACGAGCGCGAGGGCCGCAGAATATATGAGAAGAGCGAGGAGGACATGGTGATTGCATTCATCAAGGAGAAGATCACTCTCGAGCCAAAGGAGATTTCCATAAGCGAAATCAGCAAGCTGAACAACTAATACAGAACAGATTCAAAGGGGAGACAAGCCCGCCAGCGCCTGAAGGGAACTGCAAAAGGACTTTCTCTCCTTTTATTATATACAAAACTGATATGGCCATGGTAACTGAATTCGAGAAATTTGCAATGGGGAACTGCGGAATCAGCTCCCTCAATCTGCACAGATTCAAATCTGTTCAGAACAATTACATCAACCCTTCGATCATTGAGGAAAGACAGATGAACGTTGCTGTCATGGATGTCTTTTCACGTCTTATGATGGACAGAATCATCTTCCTTGGAGTTCCGATTTCAGACGACGTGGCAAACATCATACAGGCACAGCTCCTTTTCCTTGAGTCAACGGACCCAAAGGCTGACATACAGCTCTATATCAACTCACCGGGCGGCAGCGTATATGCCGGCCTTGGCATTTATGACACAATGCAGATAATAGAGCCCAAGGTTGCAACCATCTGCACAGGACTGGCGGCTTCCATGGCCTCAGTGCTTCTTGCAGCCGGTCACAAGGGCATGCGCAAGGCGCTTCCCCATTCAAGGGTTATGATTCATCAGCCTCTTGGCGGTGCGCAGGGCCAGGCTTCCGATATTGAAATTACGGCACGTGAGATCCTTGCTCTCAAGCAGGAACTCTACGAGATACTCTCAAAGCACTCGGGACAGAGCTACGAGCAGATAGTCAAGGACGCAGACCGTGATCACTGGATGACCGCCCGCATGGCAAAGGAGTACGGCATGATTGATGATATTCTTTCAGGAAAGGCCAAGTAATTCATTCATATTTTTCTACTGCGATGGCAAATTCCAAGAAGGACAGGAAATGCTGCATGCTTTGTGGAAGGCAGGAGGATGAAGTCCCGATGATGCTTTCCGGCAACGGATGCTATATATGCAGTGACTGCGTTGAATCTTGCTACTATTATCTTGAAGGTGTTTTCAAGCAATATGGAATACCTTTCGGCAAGGACCGGGCAGGCAGGCAGGACGGCAACAAAGCTCTTAAAACTCCTGGCAACCAGGCTGGCGGAAAGGATAAACTGCTCAAGCCAAAGGAGATAACTGCATTCCTGGATGAATACGTGATAGGTCAGGACGAGGCCAAGAAATTCATTTCCGTTGCCGTTTACAATCATTACAAGAGATTGAAATGGTTCCGTGAGAATCCGGATGCAAAGGACCTGGAACTTGAGAAGTCAAACATGCTCCTGGTTGGTCCTACAGGAACAGGAAAGACTCTTCTTGCTCGCACAATAGCAAGGATGCTCAACGTGCCTTTCACAATCGTTGACGCAACCGTGCTTACCGAGGCCGGATATGTTGGTGAGGATGTTGAGTCAATACTTGCCAGACTGCTTCAGGCAGCCGATTACAATGTTGAGGCAGCACAGCGCGGAATCGTTTTCATTGACGAGATAGACAAGATAGCCCGCAAGAGCGACAACCCATCCATCACCCGTGACGTATCAGGAGAGGGAGTTCAGCAGGCAATGCTCAAGCTCCTTGAGGGAAGCATTGTAAATGTTCCTCCACAGGGCGGCCGCAAGCATCCCGAACAGAAGTTCGTGGAGGTTGATACCAGGAATATACTGTTCATCTGCGGAGGTGCGTTCGAGGGGATTGAAAGGAAGATTGCTTCAAGACTCAACACACAGGTGGTAGGATACGGCGCTCAGAAAAAGGTGGAACGCATAGACAAGGAGGACCTTCTCCAGTATGTTGCTCCTCAGGATTTGCGCGCATACGGTCTGATACCTGAAATCGTGGGCCGTCTGCCTGTTGTGACATACCTGCATCCGCTCACTAAGGAGGCCCTGCTGGATATCCTTACCAAACCCAAGAACGCTTTGGTAAAACAGTACGAGCAGCTGTTCGCAATGGACGGAGTGAAACTTGAAATAAAGGATGATGTCCTTGAATTCATTGTTGATACCGCTATTGAATATAAACTGGGTGCACGTGGTCTCCGCTCCATATGCGAGGCCATAATGCTTGACGCAATGTACTCAATACCTTCAGAAAGAAAGAAGGCATTCACCATTACACTTGATTACGCAAGGGAAAAAGTAGCTAAATTCACCGGAAACTTACAATTATGAAACAGTATATAGAACAGAACAAGGACAGATTCTTCAATGAACTCTTTTCATTGATAAGAATACCTTCCGTAAGCGCTCAGCCTGAGCATAAGGAAGACATACAGAAATGCGCCGGAAGGCTGGTTGAACTTCTGATGGCAGCCGGAGCAGACAAAGTGGAGATTTACCCTACCAGCGGAAATCCTGTAGTATTCGCACAGAAGACAGTGGATCCTGCCGCTGAAACCATCCTGATTTACGGTCACTACGATGTGCAGCCTGTGGACCCCATAGAGCTGTGGAAATCGGATCCTTTCGAGCCTGAAATCAGGGACGGAGCCATTTATGGCCGTGGCGCCAATGACGACAAAGGCCAGCTTTTCATGCATCTGAAGGCTTTCGAATTTTTGAATTCAAAGGGCCTGCTGAAATATAACGTGAAATTCATATTCGAGGGTGAGGAGGAGATAGGCTCTCCTTCATTGGCATCCTGGGTTGAGCAGAACAAGGAACTGCTTGCCTGCAACATCATGCTCGTTTCAGATACAACAATGATAGATGAGAAGATTCCATCAATAAATGTAGGAATGCGAGGCATGGCGTACTTCAATGTAACGGTTCAGGGAGCCAACAAGGACCTGCATTCCGGACATTTCGGCGGAGCAATACTCAATCCTATAAACACACTCTGCAAGATGATAGGCTCGCTCATAGATAAACGTGGAAGAATCACAATCGGGGGATTCTATGACAACGTGGTTGAACTCACTGCAGAGGAAAGGGCAATGTTCGCACGCGCACCTTTCAATCTGGAGGAATACAAGAAGCATATAGATGTTGAGGAAGTGTTCGGCGAGGAAGGTTACACCACTCTCGAGCGCACCGGAATACGTCCTAGTCTTGACGTTTGCGGAATCTGGGGCGGATATACAGGAAAGGGCTCCAAGACAGTACTGCCAAGTCTGGCTCACGCAAAGATTTCAATGAGACTGGTTCCGAACCAGAGCCCTGTTGAAATTGCACAGAAGTTCGAGAAACATTTCCTGTCAATTGCTCCAAAGGGCGTGAAAGTTACCGTGGAAGCTCTCGAAGGAGGCAGCGGTTTCCTCATTCCTGTATCTTCAAAGGCCTACAAGGCAGCCGAGAAGGCAATTGAAAAGGTATATGGAATCAAGCCTGTTCCAAGCCGCGGAGGCGGAAGCATTGCTATACTTGCAAAGATGCAGCAGCTCCTCAAAGCGGATCCGCTGCTTATGGGATTCGGACTTGAGAGAGATACAATCCATTCACCTAACGAGAGTTATCTGCTCAAGCAGCTGTTCGGCGGAATGGAATCGATTGTTGAATTTTATTTGAATTACTGATATGAACAGCAAGCAGCTTTTTGAAAAAATCCTTGAGAAGAGAAGCTTCCTCTGTGTTGGACTCGACACAGACTTGAAACTCATTCCGCAGTTTCTTATGGGGGAGGAGTTTCCAATCTTTTCTTTCAACAAGGCGATAGTTGATGCAACAGCTCCCTATACGGTTGCATACAAGCCGAATCTTGCCTTCTATGAAGCATACGGAAGCAAAGGCCTGCAACAGTTCGAGATGACAGTGGAGTACATCAAGAGGAATTATCCGGATATTCTCGTGATTGCGGACGCAAAGCGTGGCGATATAGGCAATACTGCCGCAAGGTATGCCGAAAGCTTCTTCAATGCATACAACTGCGATGCGGTAACTCTTTCTCCTTATATGGGAAAGGACAGCGTGGAGCCGTTCCTTGGAAAGGAAGGCAAATGGGCCGTTGTGCTTGCCCTAACTTCAAATAAGAGCGCAGACGATTTCGAGCAGCTGGGACTGGCAGATGGTAAGCCGTTGTTCAGGCAGGTGATTGAAACAGCATGCACCTGGGGCAATGTTGACAATCTGATGTTTGTTGTTGGGGCAACCAGGCCTGAGAAACTGAAGGAAATAAGGAATTTCTGCCCGGATCATTTTTTCCTTGTTCCTGGAGTCGGTGCGCAGGGTGGCACGGTTGAGGAGGTTGCCGAGGCTGGAATGAACGCACACTGCGGCCTTCTGGTCAATTCTTCCAGAGGAATCATATATGCTTCAAAGGATGCCGATTTTGCAGGTGCTGCGGCTGAGGCGGCAAGGAAGATGAAGGAAAAGATGGACCTTGCCCTGAAGAAGATATCTTAAGCTTTCTCCCTTTCAGGAAGTTCGGCAATAACGGTACGGCAGGCTTTTACAGTCTGCCCTTTTTTTACCATAATCTTTGCGTCAAGAGGCAGGAATATGTCAACTCTTGAACCGAACTTTATAAAACCAAGTTCACTGCACTGGTTGGCGTGCTCGCCTTCCTTGGCATAGTACACAACCCTTCTTGCTATATAACCGGCAATCTGCCTGAAAAGGACATTGTCTCCGTTGGAGCACTTCACTGCAATGGAGGTCCTTTCATTCTTCTCCGATGATTTCGAGTGGAAGGCCACAAGATATTTGCCATCGTGGTACTTGGAGTAAACTATGGTTCCTCCAACAGGGAAGTAGTTGGCGTGAACGTTGAAAATGCTCATGAAAGTGGATACCTGAATGCATTCGCCTTTAATGAATTCGTTCTCCTTGACTTTCTTCACTCTTACTATCTTGCCGTCGGCGGCTGCAATCACCAGGTTGTCGCCCAATGTGGCCACCCTGTTGGGGCAGCGGAAGAATCTTACAATGATAAGGAATATCAGCAGTCCTATGCCTGCTATTATGTGGCTTGCCGTTGTGTTGCCAATGATTATGTATGCCAGAGCAACAACAACGGCCGCTATGGCAAATGTGCTGGCTATGATACGGTAACCTTCTCTGTGTATATGCATAATTTTTATCTTTTTCTTCTTTTATATTATCCCCAGCAGTATTCCCAGAGCAATGGCCGCAGGGAATGCAATCAGGGAACCGTCCAGCCTGTCAAGCATACCTCCGTGTCCCGGAATGATGTTGCTTGAATCCTTCACGCCGAAATTGCGCTTCAACTGAGATTCAACAAGATCTCCGAAGATTGCTCCAACAGCAATCACAAGTGAAATCAATATTGAATAAGCAAGAGTTGTTTCCAGAATATTGTACATCCATAACAATATGGCGGTAATTATTGTGGTTGCAACACCACCCCAGAATCCTGCCCAGGACTTCTTTGGCGATACGCTTGGAAACAGCTTCCTTGATGTCTTCTTCTGTCCGAATGCGGTTCCTATGCAGTATGCTCCAACATCGCAGCTCCAAAGCATAATGAAAAGGCTCAGAAGGAAATGTCCGCTGAAACCGTAGTTCATTGTAACGGCATTGCAAACAAGCATTGAAGGAACGGCTATATAGGCAATTGCCATGAATTCATAGCCTATTGCATCAAATCCGTTAGACTTTCCATCGTGAACATTGTACTCGCTTATGAACAGGTTTGATACAACCAGAGCGCATAGCGGGAACACGGGAACCAGCAGCCATCTGGCTCCAATGATGTCCCAGGTGTACAGGAAGTACGCAATGAGAAGTGCAATGCAGGCGGTGAAGATGAGAATCCGTTGCAGTTTCCTTGTTCCGGCCAGATGCGTGAATTCCCAAAGGAGCATTGTCATGAAAATTAAAGTCATTGCAAAAACTGTCCAATGACTGCACAGGCAGCAAACGATTACTGCAAGCACGAACACCGCGCCGCTTATTGTCCTCACGACCAACTCCTTTGACCTGCCCATTATTTTGTATTCAGTATTTCAGTTTTTTCTTCAATTGTTTCATCAGAAGATTCATCGGCAATCTCCTCCGCTGCTGTATCCGCTTCATTTGCAGTAGCATCAACTGCCCTAGGCCCGAAAATACGCTCCAAGTCCTCTCCGAATATCACTTCGCGGCTTATAAGCAGTTCCGCCAGTTCAACGAACCCGTCCATGTGCTCCCTTATGATTGAGAGTGCGTTTTCGTGTGCCTTGTTCAGGAGAAGTTTCGCCTCTGAGTCTATAAGCTGTGCTGTCTGCTCACTGTATGGCTTATCATACATTGGCATCTGCTGTGAGTCGTAATATGAGAGATGGCCTATCTTTTCGCTCATACCATAATAAGTTACCATGGCGTAAGCAAGCTTGGTTGCCCTTTCAAGGTCATTCAACGCACCGGTTGCAATGGTACCGTTGATTATCTCCTCAGCTGCGCGTCCGCCCATAAGGGAAGCCATCTCCTCAAGCAGCTGCTCCTTTGTGCTCAGAAGCCTTTCTTCAGGGAGATACCAGGTTGCTCCTAGCGAAACCCCTCTTGGAATGATGGTTACCTTGAATACTGGATCTGCATTCTTGAGGAACCAGCTTACAACTGCGTGTCCTGCCTCGTGGTATGCTGTGGTCTTCTTCTCCTCAGGTTTGAATATTCTGCTCTTCTTTTCAAGACCGCCTATTATTCTGTCAACCGCATCAAGGAAATCCTGCTTGTCAACCAGGGTCTTGTTCCTTCTGGCAGCAATGAGCGCCGCCTCGTTGCAGACATTGGCTATATCCGCACCTGAGAATCCCGGCGTATGCTTTGCAAGGAAGGTACGGTCAAGATCAGGGTCTAGCTTGAGATTCTTCAGGTGAACGTCAAAGATTGCTTCACGGTCCTTCAGTTCGGGAAGGTCAACATAAATCTGGCGGTCGAACCTGCCGGCTCTCATAAGGGCCTTGTCAAGTATGTCTGCGCGGTTGGTGGCCGCAAGAATGATAACGCCTGAGTTTGTTCCGAAACCATCCATTTCGGTAAGCAGCTGGTTCAAGGTGTTCTCTCGCTCGTCGTTTGAAGAGAAGCCTACATTCTTGCTTCTTGCCCTTCCAACGGCATCAATCTCGTCTATGAATACAATGCAAGGTGCCTTCTCCTTTGCCTGCTGGAACAGATCCCTTACTCTTGATGCACCAACTCCAACGAACATTTCAACGAAATCCGAACCTGAAATTGAGAAGAAAGGAACGTCCGCCTCACCTGCAACGGCCTTTGCAAGCAAAGTCTTGCCTGTGCCAGGAGGGCCAACAAGCAGCGCGCCTTTAGGAATCTTTCCGCCAAGTGCGGTATATTTCGTTGGATTCTTGAGGAAGTCAACGATTTCCATGACTTCCACCTTTGCCTCTTCGAGACCGGCTACATCCTTGAATGTGACCTTGTTGAGCGAGTCCTTGTCAAATACCTTGGCCTTTGATTTGCCAACGTTGAACACTCCGCCGGGACCGCCGCCCGCGCTCTTCGAGAAACCTCTGAACATCAGGAACCAGAAAACCAGAAGAATAACCGGGAATATGAGCCAGTCAACGTATTTCCAGTAATTGGCTTCCTCGCTTATCTCAATCTTGAATCTGTTGTCAACAGGAAGAGCCTCTCTGGCTTCATCGAGTTTGTCCTCGAAATTGAAATTCTCCGATACCTTGAAGAAGAAATGAGGACCGTATTCCGGTGTCTTTCCTCCGAAATAATTCTTGTATTTCTCAAGACTCTCCTTCTTGAGCGTGATTTCCGCCTTGCGGGAATTCGTGTAGAAGCATATTGATTTTACATCGCCTGAAGGAATGATCCTTTCCTTCACGTCGGTCCACTCGGTCTGCACAGGGTCACCACCGTTGGTTCCCATGAACAGCTGGTATAAAAGGAAAAGGAGGATAGGAACGTAAATCCAAGCCAGATTGAACCCCCTTCTTTCTTTTCCGTTGTTTTTCTTTAAATCCATTGCAATAACTTTAGATTGTTAATCATCTTCGAACTTCTGTATCGGAGCGTCTGCCCAAAGTTCTTCGAGGCGATAGAATTCGCGGTATTCTGTCTGGAAAATATGGATTACAATATCGGTGTAGTCCAGGATTATCCATACCGCATTCTCCCTTCCCTGCTGTCTTACGAGTTTCCTGCCCGCCTTGACAAGCATCTGCTCCTCTATATTGTCGGCTATTGCTATAACATTCGTGCCAGAATCAGCGTTGCATATTGCAAAATGATCACAAATGCCTGTTCCAATGCTCCTCAGGTCCAATGTGCATACTCCTTTTGCCTTTTTTTCAAGCATGGCATCAGTGATTATTTCCAAATCCGTCTTTGGTTCTGCCATTTTTGCAGATTCCGCTGTTTCCTTCTTTGATACTTTTCTAACCATATTTTTACCTTTAACTTACAAAGATATCATTATTTTTAACAAAAAATGATTTTATTTGCACAAACGAATCACATAGCTTCCACTATCGATGGATTATGAATTTAAAATAGAACATTTCCGGACTCTGGACTCCACTTCCTCCTATCTCCAGCGCAGTCTTCAGTCCCGGTCCGGCAGCCTTGACCCAGGCATCTGGCAAGTCTGCTCAGCCGATTTCCAGACAGCTGGAAGGGGGCAGAGAGGCAACATCTGGACCAGCGGAGCAGGTGAGAACCTCCTCTTCTCCATACTCTTCCATCCATGTGAAATACCTGCCTCAGGGCAGTTCGTGCTCACTGAAATCTTTTCACTGGCGATGGTTGATTTCTTCAGTCAGCAGGGCGTGGAAGTTCTCATCAAATGGCCGAACGACATATACGCAGGCGAAAGGAAGATATGCGGAATGCTCTTTGAGAATTCACTTTCTGAAGGCCTTGTCTCCACTTCGATAGTTGGAATAGGAGTGAACCTGAACCAGACAGACTTCGGAACCTCAATAGCCAATCCCACCTCGCTTGCAATTGAGACCGGCAAGGTGGCCGACAGAAATCAGTCATTGTCCGAACTGCTCGTAATGCTTCTTGCTAGATATGAGAATTTTGCAAACGGCGCTGTTTCCAGGGAGGCGCTGCATGCGGAGTACCTTTCAAAACTTTTCCGATACGGTGAATTCCATAAGTTCCAGAAACTGACGGCAGGCCCTGATCCTCTGAATGTAAGCTATGCCAACAGCACATTCGAGAACGTTTTTGAAGCCAGAATTTCCAATGTAAAGGAAAACGGCCTCCTCGTTCTGGAGAACAGGCAAGGCCGTGAAACCGAGTTTGCTTTCAAGGAAGTCAGGTTCCTTCTTTAGAAGTCCGTTCAGCGGGCTTCCTTCATCAGGCGGATGTATTCTTTTGGATTTTCAGCCTTGAACACTGCACTGCCGGCTACAACCATATCGGCTCCGGCATTCATCAGGCTGGCAACGTTGTCCTTGTTCACGCCGCCGTCAATCTCTATGAGAGTGTCAAGTCCGGCCCTGTCTATCATTGCGCACAGTTTCTCAATCTTGCCCATTGTTGCAGGTATGAACTTCTGACCGCCGAATCCCGGGTTCACTGACATAAGAATCACAAGGTCCGCCATGTCAAGAATGTCTTCGAGCAATGAAACAGGTGTGTGCGGATTCAATGCAATGCCGGATTTCATGCCACAGCTCTTTATGAGCTGCAATGAGCGGTGAAGATGCGGGCAGGCCTCATAATGAACGCTCAGCCAGAAGCATCCGGCTTTTGCAAAGCGCTCCACGTATCTGTCCGGCTGTTCTATCATGAGGTGGGCTTCCATAGGCTTGCGTGCAATCTTTGAAATTGCTTCAACTACAGGGAACCCGAAGGAGATGTTGGGAACGAACATTCCGTCCATTATGTCAAGGTGAATGAAATCGGCCTGTGAATCGTTTATCATATCAATGTCCGCTGCTAGATTGCCGAAATCCGCATTGAGAACGGAACTTGTTATCAATATGCTTTTATCCATTTTTCAATTTATTAGAATACGGAGATCTTTATGAATTTTTTAGGGTTTTCTTCAACTTTCTTAATGAATCCGTTTATGCTGTTGACAAGGGAGTCAACGCTGTTGTGCAGATCGTCGCTTGTCATCAGCCTGCCTATGGAGCCGTTCGGATCCTGAAGTTTCTCGGCAAGGAGACGCAGCTGTTCCACTGTCCGGCCAATGTTGGCCTCGGAAAGTGAATGAACGAATTTCTGTGCATCGGCCAGCGTGGTGTCTATTCTTTGGGAATTGTCGGACAATGTGCCGGATACATTGTTCAGATTGTCTATCAGTTCGCTTATCTGAGGCGATTTCGCGCTCAGACTGCCGGAAAGCCTGTTGAGGTTTGCCATTGTAACGTTCAGATTGTCAAGGCTTCTGCGCAGGTCCTCCTTGCGCTCGTTGTCCATCACCTCATTCAGGCTTGCAACAAGTTTGGCGCCTTCTGCCAGCAGCAGCTGCAGTTCTTCACTTATAGGACCTATCCTGTCTCCAAGTTCGGACATCAAGTCCGGAACATTCACGCACCTGAGAGTGTCTCCCGGGTGCAGGTATTCATTGGATGTACCAAGTACAATCCTCAGCCCCATGTTGCCGAGCAGGTTTGCGGTGTATTTCTCCAGGTACGAGTCCTTTGGAATGCTGTAGCCGGATTTCAACCTCAATGTGAGAACGAAGTCACGCTCCGCTCCGTTGAAATCTATCTTCTCGATTGTTCCTATCTTGAGGCCCTTGATGTCAACCGGAACAGTGGCGGCAATACCTGTAACATCTTCTATGCTTGCGTAGTAACGAACCCTGTCTCCCAGGATGTTCTCGGCCTTGAGGAATCTCACCATGGCGTATGCCGCCACAATTATCATTATGACGAACAGGCCTATGGTCCGTGTCTTGTTCAAAAATTTCATAAGCTGTTACTTAATAATCTTTCCGTCCTTTATGTGAACCACGAATGCGCCCTTGAACTCTTTTCTGAGTGTTGCAGCCTGAGCTGCGGCTTCATTCCTGCTTGCAAAGTTACCAATTATATATTTGCATACCCCATTGGCGTGTATCATTTTTGCATCTTTCCTTCCCTTAAGGTCTGATGAACCTTTTTTCAGAGCTTTGGTAACTGAAAGAATCTGCACGGCGAAATATTCTTTGGATGCTGGCTTTTCCGGAGAGACTTCCGCTGAAACGGTTGGAACGGAACCATCGCCGGTGGAATATGAGCCTTCCACTGAAGCCTTGTAATCGCAGAATGCGTTGAAGAGTGATTCCGCTATGCGGGTTCTTCCGGCGGAACTTATGAGCAGCTGTCTGTCGGCCTTGTTGGAGAGAAAGCCTATTTCTGTGAGGATGGCCGGCATAGTGCATTGCCATAGTACCAGAAGGCCTCCCTGCTTGACTCCGCGGCTATATTTTATAGGACTGCTCTTACCGTAGTTGCGCTCTATGATTTCCGCAAGCTCCAGGCTTGATTCAAGATGAGTGTTCTGGATGAGTGAGAATATGATGTAGGACTCGGGACTGGACGGGTCGAAACCTTCATATCTGGCCTGATAGTTGTCCTCCATAGTAATTACGGAGTTTTCGGCTTTCACAAGTTCGAAGTTGGCATCGCTCTTTGACGTACCCATTACAAAGGTTTCTGTTCCGTGCACTGAGGTGGCTTTGGCTGCGTTCACGTGTATGGAAATGAACAGATCCGCCTTGGCCTTGTTGGCCATTGCGCTTCTGTCTGCAAGGTCAACGAATTTGTCTGTGGTGCGGGTGTATATAACGTTGATGTAGGGGAACTTCTCCTTTATTGACGTGCCCAGCTTGAGCGCTACGTCAAGGACAATTTCCTTCTCCTTGTATTTTCCTCCTGCCCAAACGGTTCCTGGATGCCTGCCTCCGTGACCGGGGTCGATTACAATGGTTTTCAGAGCGAATGAGCCGTTGCCGTATGCGCTTGCAGCGTTTGGTACGCTTGTTGCCAGCAGGATGATCAGTAAAGCAATCTTGATTGAGCGCATAAAATATCCAATATTGTTTTGTATATTTGCATTTTTACAAAAGTAGTGATTTTTTGATAGAATGCCATTGAAGGCCGCCAAAATACTTAAAAGACTTACGGTTGTTGCAGTAATCTGCGCAGTTGCAGCACTGACTTTCAGCGCGTCTGCTGCAGGTTCGTCTGCAAGTTCCAGGGCCCGCTCGTCATTGAGGCCGTTGGCTGCACTGCTGGACACTCTACGTGATACCATTCCTGTGATCAAGGCGGTGCCTGATACCGTTGCTTCAGGAATCAGGGATACTCTTGTGATTTCGGACTCGTTATACGCAGACACTACAAATCATGCAAGCATAGACTACCCTGTCTTTTCAGTGGCCAGGGATTCCTGCCTTGAGGTGTTCGAGGACGGTAAGAGAATGATATATTTCTACGGCGACATCTCCGTGAAATATGAAGATCTGGAGATAAAGGCCGAGTATATGGCTTACGATATGGAAACCAAGACGGTGTTTGCCAAAGGTCTGCCCGATACCACGGGAAATGTCATTGGCTCTCCTGTAATGAAACAGGGGCAGTCCGAGTTCTCGATGGAAAGCGTCTATTACAACTTCGAATCCAAGAAGGCCAAGATCAGGAATATGATAACCCAGGAGGATGAAAGCTTCATCCACGGTAATTATTTAAAGAAGATGCCTGACAATTCCATTAACATTGCTCAGGGAAAATATACCACCTGCGATCAGGAGCATCCGCATTTCTATGCAAGAATGAGTACCGCCAAGGTTATTAATCAGGGAAAGGACAAGAAGGTGGTTTTCGGACCTACGATGCTTGTTGTTGAAGATGTTCCTACGCCTATAGTGCTGCCGTTCGGATTCGTTCCGAGCATGAGCAACAGAAGCGGTGGTCTGCTTATGCCGTCGTTCGGTGAGGAAACCGCCCGTGGATTCTTCATGAGGGGACTGGGGTACTATTTCGTCTTCGGAGATCATTTCGATATGACCGCCACGTGTGATATTTACACCAAGGGCTCCTGGAAGGGGCAGCTTGCATCCAGATATAACAAGAGGTACGGTTACAACGGCAATTTCAATATAGAGTATTCAAAAGATATCTTAGGAGAGAAGGGCTTCCCTGATTACGAGGAAATGAAGAACTTTTCCGTTCAATGGTCACATGCAATGGATCCCAAGAAGAGGCCGGGTACAACTTTCAGGGCATCGGTCAACTTCTCGAGTCCATCCAACAGCAGGTACAATTCAACAAGCATAACGCAGGCGCTCACAAACCAGATTTCATCTTCGATTTCGTATGGAAAGACTTGGGCAGGCACTCCTTTCAGCCTCACCGTGAATGCCACGCACAGCCAGAATTCACGAGACAGTTCGTATGCCGTTACCTTCCCTAATTTCACTTTTACAGTGAACAGGATATACCCTTTCAAGAAAAAGGAGAGGGTAGGCAAGGAAAAATGGTATGAAACCTTTGCTTTCAACTATCAGCTCTCTGCAGACAACAAGGTGAACTTCAAGGCTTCCGAATTCGGAAAGCCAGAGTTTTTCAAGAAGATGCAGAACGGTATGAGGCATACGTTCACCATAGGTCTGCCTACATTCTCATTGCTCAAGTACATTACCGTTTCTCCTTCTGTGAATTATGGAATGAACTGGTATTTCAACGATATGGAAAAGGTGTTCAATGAACACATACAGAGAGTTGAGAACGTAAAGTCCGATCCTTTCACAAAGCTGGGAATCACGCAGACTTTCTCCGCAGGCTTGAGCCTGAGCACAAGAATATATGGTACTTTCATGTTCGGAAAGAAACGTACTGTTGAAGCAATCAGGCACATGATAACCCCTTCAGTTTCCTTCAGCTTCCAGCCTGAGATGGGAACAGCGGCCAATGGTTTCGCTACTTTGAACTATATAGACAAGAACGGAGTTCAGCATGTGCTGGATTACAACAGGTATGAAGGTCAGATATACTCACCGCCCGGACGTGGAAAGAGCGCATCAATGTCCTTCTCCATTGGAAACAATGTGGAGGCAAAAGTGCGTGACAGGAAGGATACTACCGGAACGGGCGTGAAGAAAATCAAGATCATAGACCAGCTGTCAATAGGCGGAAACTACAACTTCCTTGCCGATTCCTTCAAGCTTTCCACTATTAGTGTTACAATGACCACTTCCGTGTTCGGAAAGATGGCCATAAATGCGAATGCCGTCCTGGATCCATACGACATCAATTCGCAGGGAAGGCGAATAAATGAATTCATCATATCCAACAAGGGCGGTTTCCATCTGGCCAGACTTACCAATGCATCCCTTTCAACATCGTATTCGTTCTCGGGCGAAGGCAAGGGCCGCCTTGGTGCCAATGCACAGCCCGGGAAGGGAAATGGCTCAGGAACGGAGTCCGATGATTCCAACG
>NZ_JBAELF010000036.1:0-24560 GCF_056211015.1 Candidatus Egerieousia sp. | reverse complement strand
AGTACTTCACCGCTCCCGGGCTATACCGAACTTGCTGCTCCTGGCAACTCTCCGCAGTATTTTCGCAAGTTTTCGCATTCCAGCAAGTTCGCGCCCTCCGCTAGGCCGCTGATGCGGCCTCCTTTTATTGGGGCTCCGCCCCAACCCCCCTTCACCGCTCCCGGGCTATACCGAACTTGCTGCTCCTGGCAACTCTCCGCAGTATTTTCGCAAGTTTTCGCATTCCAGCAAGTTCGCGCCCTCCGCTAGGCCGCTGATGCGGCCGTTTGTGTTGCCTGCTGCTTCAGTCGGTTATGTTTTTGCCCCAAATAGTTACCGGTCGGCCTGATCTTTTGGCGCAACTGATCTCAAACCTCTTTCTCTATGGGGGTTTGAGATCACCTTGTTTTGTAACTAATTGATAATCAGCTATGCTTTTCTACCACCTGATCGCAAACCCCTTGTGTTATGAGGGTTTGAGATCACCTTGTATTCTTATTCCAAAGAACTTTCCCCTGCATCACCATTTTTGTCATGTTCGTAACCACAAAGCATGTCAAATTGCCGCTTTTCACTACCCTTTTGGTCACATGTTACGAAAAAACGTGACCGTTTGCCTCTTTCCGCAACCTTTTGGTCACATTTTACGTGAAAACGTGACCATTTGTTCCTTTTCGCATCCATTCGGACACATTTTCAGCAAAAACGTGACCGAAAATGAATGGTCATTGGAATATGGCACCCACCCGCTTCCAAATGCCGGCGCAAAGTGCAAGACACATTCCGTAATTCACCAAAGGTATGGCCCTATGGTGCAGAATGCTCAAGCGTGACATAAGTTGACGTTTCGTAACAACACATCCACCGCACTGGACGGCAAGATTGAACGGAACATCGGAAGGTATCTCATTGTCCGATGACACGAATGTGAACTGAACGTCTGAAACTCCGGCACAATGCGCCTTTATATATTTTGTTAAAGCAGCGGGAATCTTCACCCGCCCTATATCTTCGCAAGTTGAGTGGTGCGTGCAGCTTTCAAGCATCAACACCCTGAATATTCCGCAAAACAATTCACATTGCTTCTTTGTTCCGCACAAATCTTCTTGTCTGGGGATGAATGAACTGCAATTATGTGAATCAGCGCAATCCCTTGTCCTGGCACCTAACGATTCCAGAAAACGCATTCCTGCAAGATAATCCTCGAACGGTCCTTTTGCACGAGCCAGCAGCATGCTGAAACTCGTGAGCGGCACATTTGCCGGAACCAGCGGAGCCACTTTTGCAAATGCCTGCGAATCAGTAACCACCAATGACAATTCCGGTTTTTGCGCTATTAAGGAATGACCATCTAGAAATGCCCCCAACTGCTCAGGTTGCAGGACCGTGACGATTGCGCCAAGGTCAAGGAGCTGCCGTATTGCCATCACCTGTGGAAGAATGAGTCTGCCGGCGGGGGCCTCGGAATCAACGGGGCACACCAGTACTACCTTGTCTCCCGCACTTACCAGACCTTCAAACATTGGCTTCTCCTCATATTCCCTGCTGCTGCTGTTCTTCACCTTGGCGAGAAATTCAAAAATTCTCTCTTTGCATGCGGAATCTTTCACAGAGCATTCCGTTATTTGCCTGACACCAATGTTTTCATTCAACGGATTGTTCAACAGTTCAATTGATTGAGCGAATTTTCCCGAACCTCCAATTACGCTTGGGCCAATGTCTTTTTTCTCGTCAAACAGGTCCTCCTTGCTCAGCAGCACCAGAAAGGGTATGCCGTTCTGCTTGAACTGAGTGCAGATCTCCGAATCCGAGGGTAGAATGAAACTGTTATATGGAATCATCAGTAGTGCGGCATCCAGACTCTGAATCCGTGAAACGGTCTTTCGGTCCTTGAGCAAGGAAAGAGAGGAACCATCGGCCAGACCGGCAGTGTCAATGAAGTTGCAGATACCAACACCAGGGACCTCCATTCTTTTGGAAACGGGGTCCGTTGTTGTCCCCGGCACATCCGAAACAATTGCTGTCTGAGTTCCTGTGAGGAAGTTCAGAAGGCTGCTCTTGCCTGCATTCGGTCTGCCAAAGATGCCTATGTTCATGATTCTGCCTGTCATATCCATTCTTCAAGAAGTCTCGTGCTCTTTTACTCAAGTTTCGCGAGCATTCAATTTGTTCCTTTTCAAGAACTTGCGCATGGCTTGCAAAACTTGGTTCTTTAATTTTCAACAAGTACTGTGCGCAAGTTTCATTTTATCATGCAAAAAATTGCTAAACTTCAATCACTCCATTAATAATCACGCCAGGAACCAGAACGCAAAACCAACCGCAAGGCCAACCACAACATTCACGAGTTTTGCCCAGATGAATGATTTCCTGCTCTGGGCAAGAAGAGGTATTGTTGCGTGTCCGTCCTGGACAATCGAGTTCACCAGAAGTATGTAGAACGGTGCAAGTCCGCCTGCAAACAATGTAACGAATATCAAATGAGGTCCTGATTCAGGTATGATTCCAATCAGAGCCGCCAGAATCATCACCCAGAGCATATTCTCACTTATCAGATGTTCCAAATCAAGGTAATGGACTCCGAATTCGCATACAAGAAGTGCTCCGAAAGTCCAGCAGAATACCGAAAGCGCATGTTTCTTCACAACATGCTCCCATATATGCTCATTGATGAAATGCTCGCTTGCAGTGGCCGTGAAGAACAATGTTATTACACTGAAGATGGCGAATACAAGATGAATCCAGCGCTCCTCCAGCATGTTCAGACCGTGGCCGTGACCATGCTCGTGGCCGCATTCGTTCATGTGCTCATCAGCATGTGAATGTACCTCTGCATTGTGACTGCAAGGAACAGGTTCCTCAGTGTGGCACTTAAAATGTGCAGCAGTCTCTTTGTTGCCTTCTGTAAGTCCTTCAGAATGCTTGCTCACGCTGTTCTCTGCGTTGTGTTCGCCAGTACAGGCGGCTGCTTTGCAATCATGTTCATGAGTGCATGCTGCTCCGTGTTCATATGCGCATACCTCAGTCCCATGGTCGTGAGCGCACACTTCAGTGGAGTGATCATGCGAATGCATGTGCGCTCCGTGGTCATGCTCTAGGAGGCCGCCGCCTACCAGGGCAAGGAATATTGCTATGCCCGCAAAAATTATGATTCGCTTAATGCCAGGATGCTTCATTGCATTGTACGATGAAGCCTTGAATATTGAAGGCATTGACTGCTCGTCTTCAGAATGCAGGGTGATTTCATCTCCGCAATGGCAGGAACAATCGTGTCCTATGAAGTGACCGTGATGGTCGTGGCCGTGCCCGGAGCACTGCGAAGATTCGCTCAATGTCCTGAAGAACTTGATTTTATCCACAAGCAGTCCCACAACAATACCGAGTACCAGAACTATTCCGCAAAGGATGAGCGCCTCCTTGGGTATCATTGCCAGCATTACAAAAGCCTCGTCGCCGCTGGAACATATCATCATTGTGACCAGGGCACCGAAAGTCAGCAGTCTGTGAGTGTAAAGCGATACTGCCGCAAATCCGCCAACGCAACCCGGAACAATGCCGAGCAGAGCTCCGAGAATCACCTGCTTGAACGAAGACCCTTGCAGGGCGGAATACCATCGTCCGTGTGAATATACGTTGAAGTATTCTATCAGGAGCATCATTATGAGCACAAGGCCCGTAATGAGAATACTGTTGCGCAGTACATCAACCAACAAATGAAATTCCATTGATTACTGATTGTTTCTGTATAAATCCATCAATTCGCTTGCAGCCATGAATGAATCCAGCTGGCCGTTCATTACAGCGTCTATGTAATCAGGAAGGCGTTTCTCAATTATTCCGCTCTCGTAGAAATTGTTGCGCAAGGTCTCGTTTATGCTCTCGAACATCCAGTACTTGGCCTGCTCGTGACGCTTCTTCTCATAATAACCGTTGCCCTTCACAAGTTCGAAATAATCCTCGATTTTCTTGAGTATTTCAGGAAGTCCCTGCTTTGTAACAGCGGAAGAAGTCAGAGCTGTTGGAACCCATCCGCTTTCTGTTGGAGGGAAGAGATGCAATGCGTTTGCATACAATGCCCTTGCCATATTGGACTTGTCAACATTGGTTCCGTCGGCCTTTGTTATGGCAATGAGATCACTCATTTCCATTATACCGCGCTTGATTCCTTGAAGATCGTCACCCGCACCTGAAAGCATGAGCAGGAGGAAGAAGTCAGTCATTGAATGAACGGCTGTCTCACTCTGACCAACGCCAACGGTTTCAATAAAAATCACATCGTAGCCTGCCGCCTCACAAAGAAGCACTGTTTCACGTGTCTTTCTGGCTACACCTCCGAGGGAGCCTGCGCTTGGACTAGGACGTATGAAAGCGTTCGGATCGTTGCACAGAGTCTCCATACGTGTCTTGTCTCCGAGTATGCTGCCCTGGGTCTTCTCGCTGCTTGGGTCGATTGCCAGAACAGCCAGCTTATGGCCCTTTGAAGTCACGAAACTTCCGAAAGCCTCTATGAAGGTACTCTTTCCGGCACCAGGCACACCAGTTATACCGATTCGCATGGTTTTCTTCTTTGCGGAAATCACCTGACATCTTGCAATGATTTCCTGAGCCACTGCCCTATGGGCAGGAAGAAGACTCTCTACCAGAGTGATGGCCTTGGAAAGGATTGTAACGTTTCCAGCCTCTATTCCGGCCATATACTCGTCAACGCTCAGAAGCGCAGGTTTCTTCTTGAAGAATTTCTTTATGTACGGATTGATTTTCGGTGGTTCAGGGACTCCTGCATCAACTCCCAGTGCCGTTTCCGGAATCTGGCACTCCTTTGGCGGCCAGTCCTCTGTAGTTACGCTTATATTTTTTTCGTCCATAATATTATCGTTTATTATATATAATTCTAAATCAATCGCAGTGAACGCTTACAAACAGATTTATAATAGGCCTTGACGGACTGTTGGTTGTGAGCGTGACTGTGTAAACGTTGTCTCCTGCCAGCAGACCCTCCCTTTTCAATTCAACAAGCACTTCGGCGGAACGTCCTGCCGCCACGGTTTCAGGACATTTCACAATGGCCGGAACTAGGCCGGATGAAGCCCCGGCAAGCGCCTTGTTGCTTTCTGGATCATTTGCATCGCACTGAACGCTGCGGACTATCAACGGCGTCCTTCCGGTGTTCTTCAATTTGAAAACCACTTTCTGAGGATGACCGGCCTTCAAGGACAGTATCTTTGCAGAACTTGAAGCAAGCGAGGCCACCGGCGCCTTGGCTTTTTCAGCAGCGCCAAGCTTTGAAAAATCATCGAGGACCGCAAAATTGAGTTCCAGAGGCACGGCACATTCCGAGCCGTTGCTCAATACCCGAAGCGGAATCCTCTGGTTGCCCCATTTGTCAAATGCGCCATTGCCGCTTTGCACGCTGTAACGGATTTCAGCCACCTGATTCGGCTCTATCGCCTGTGGAAAGATACTTGCACTTATACCTGCGGGGAACTCCCCAAAAGAGATGTTCACTTTCCTGCCGCTGATGTTTGCTACAGTGCATCTGCCTTCCTTGAGCTCGCCGAAGGCAATATGGCCCAGACGGAGTCTGTGGTTCACCACACCAAGTGGTCCCACCCTGTCGGGGTAAATGTCCTTCAGGGACTTGTCCTTGTCAATGGATATGCCGTTAAGGTGCAGCATCACAGGTGCCTTCTGGCTTGTGAGGTAAACTGAAATGTTCTTCTCGAAAGGATAAGGTCCTTCATCGTTGCTGTAGGTAATCGTTATCTTCCCGCTTTCGCCAGGCCTTACAGGAGCCTTTGAAAACTCCGGCACAGTGCACCCGCAGGATGTCACAACATTCACTATTGCAACTGCGTTCTTACCGGCATTCTTATAATTGAAATAACAGGTAACAGGTCCTGAGCCATACTTTATCTTGCCCAGATTGCAGCTGGTGCTATCAAACACGAGCTGCCCGAACGCAGAATCCGCAAGCAAAAGAAACAGCGCGAATGCAAGGAATGCAGCAATTTTATATGTATGATCCTTATTTCTCATACCTGACATACAAGCATAAACCGTGCCTGAAATCACAAAAAGTATCAACCGTTCATTGAAATGAGCAGTTCATCGTTGGTGGCGGTGATCTGCATCTGTTTCTTCATGAACTCCATGGCCTCAACGCTGGTCATGTCCGACAGATGATTCCTCAGAATCCATATCCTGTTCACCTGCTCAGGCCTGTAAAGGAGATCATCCCTACGGGTTGAAGAAAGAGTAACGTCAACAGACGGGAATATACGCTTGTTGGACAGTTTTCTGTCAAGCTGAAGCTCCATGTTACCGGTGCCCTTGAACTCCTCAAAGATAACCTCATCCATCTTTGAACCTGTATCTGTAAGGGCTGTTGCAAGAATTGTGAGAGAACCGCCGTTCTCAACGTTTCTGGCTGCTCCGAAGAAGCGCTTTGGTTTCTGCAAAGCGTTCGCATCAACGCCGCCGCTGAGCACCTTGCCGCTGGCAGGCTGAACAGTATTGAAAGCACGGGCAAGACGTGTGATCGAATCCAGAAGGATTACAACGTCGTGACCACATTCTACCAGCCTCTTTGCCTTTTCAAGAACAATGTTCGCAATCTTCACGTGCCTTTCAGCCGGCTCATCAAAGGTTGAAGCAATGACTTCCGCCTTAACGCTCCTTGCCATATCGGTAACCTCCTCAGGACGCTCGTCAATGAGAAGAATCATCATGTAAACCTCAGGATGATTGTCTGCAATGGCATTGGCCAGCTCCTTGAGCAGCATTGTCTTACCTGTCTTAGGCTGAGCAACTATCAGACCTCTCTGACCCTTGCCTATAGGAGTGAACATATCCACAATCCTGCAGCTGATATTGTTGTGACCGTTCGATGTGATATCAAATTTCTCATCAGGGAAAAGCGGAGTGAGGAAATCGAAAGGAACCCTATCCCTTATGAATTCAGGACTGCGGCCGTTTATCTTGTTCACCTTTACCAGAGGGAAGTACTTGTCACCCTCCTTAGGCGGACGTATCTCTCCGAACACGGTGTCACCTGTCTTCAGACCAAAAAGTTTTATCTGGGAAACAGACA
This sequence comes from Candidatus Egerieousia sp., assembly GCF_056211015.1. Lineage (NCBI taxonomy): Bacteria > Pseudomonadati > Bacteroidota > Bacteroidia > Bacteroidales > Candidatus Egerieousia > Candidatus Egerieousia sp. Next base: position 17,491 of record NZ_JBAELF010000036.1, on the reverse strand, counting down.
CATAAATGTCATCCGGGCTGTTCAGATAGTTGTAATCGCTTGAGCGCAGGAAACCATACCCGTCAGGCATCACCTCCAGCACACCATGTGCCTCCACAACACCCTCGAACTCTATCTTAACCTTCTTCTGCTCAGGCTCCTTCTGCTCTGCAGCAGGCTGCTCAACAGCTTTATTCTCCTCCACCTGCAATGGTACATTCTCATTTTCCGCAGGGTTCTTCACATCTTCCACTGGCGATGGGGTTTCTTCCGCTTGCGGAACTTCTCCTTCAGCACGCTCCTGCTGTAGCTCCTTACTTGCCTGCTCGGTGCGCTTGTTGCGTTTGTCAAGTCTCTGACGTTTATTGCGCTCACCTCTTGCGCCTTCCCCGTTATTCTTTGGAGCGTTAGCTGCTTCGCTTGCAGTTGTGTTTTCAGCTGCGGTTTCAGCTGCTGTGCTCAATTCATCGGCACCTGCCGCTGCCTGGCTGTCAAGTCCGCGGCCTTTGCCCTTTCTCGCATTGTTCCTGCGTTTATTATTTTCCTGAGCTCTCTCACTGTTTGTCTTTGCATCAACCTTTGCATCAGCTTCAGCAACAGCCGCTTCAGGCAATACAACGTTGGCATCTTCGTTGGCAGTCTTCTTCGCCGGCTCAACTGCTTTTGCAGCCTCATTCGAAGGACGCTCGCCAATAGCAACGCGCTCAACCCTCTTGATTCTCTCCCTGATGCGTTTCTTAGGTTCGCCTGCAACAGGAACGTCTTTCGTTTTCTGATTGCCTTTGCTTTCAGACTCAGGCTTTCCAGGCACGTTTTCCTTGCTCTGTGGAACAGGCTGTTCAGCATTTTCCACCTTGTTCTCAACAACGGCATTCCCGATCTTCCTTGAACGATTATCCCTCTTCTCCCTGGCCGGTCTCTCCTTCCTGATAGGAACGGATGCGCCCCTGATTGCCTGCTCATCAAGAATCCTGTAAACGAGGTCCTGATGTGACAGAGATTTCACCTTGGTTAGCTGCATCTGCGCAGCAATGTCAAGAAGCTCCTCCTGGCTCATCTGACTAAGTTGCATTATGTCGTACATATATTGGTATTGTTTTGTCCGGACAACGGACAATTGATTTTTCAGAAATAAAGAAATGAATTCACGATTGAACCCGATTGGTTCAAACACGATGCAAATATACTACAAAGCCTAATAATCTCCAAATTCACAAAAAAACAAAGCTGATTCCAGGGACCGATGCGGTACTCACTCCCGTGTGTTCCAAGACACCTGGGAGTGGGCAGGTGAGAACGGGACTCCTTTTTCCTGAGGGTTGTTCTCAATACGCCATTCTATATACATATATGGCATAGGTCTGTGAGAACCACCGGACTCTATTTATTTGGAACATCGGAGCCGCTTTCCCTGTTCAGGTGCAAAACCCTATGTTCATGTGTAAAATAGCGGCGGCATAACATCCGCTGCTCGGACGATAAAAATCATTAGAATAAAAATATTTGTAATATTTGGAAATAATTTTTCACTTTTGGAAATTATTATTAGATTTGCAGCATGAGGATCTTAGCACACAATACCTTGATAGCGTTTTATAAGGAACATGTGGAGGCAGAGACAGCTATTGAGGACTGGTACCATAAGACATTGAAAGCCACATGGAATAATTACGCCGACATAAAAAGAACATTCAATTCAGCTGATTATGTAGGGAACCAAAGATACGTTTTCAACATCAAAGGAAATGACTATCGCATTGTTGCCATTGTCAAGTTCCAGATTGGAATGGTATATATCCGTTTCATAGGAAAGCATAATGAGTATGACAGGATAAATGATATAATGAATATATAGCTATGACTAAGATAAACAGCAAAGAACAATACGATTCAGTAATGGCAAGAATAGAGGAACTGCTTCCTCTTGTAGATGAACAAACGCCAACTACCGACAGGAACTGCATTGAACTTGAGTTACTGTCAAATCTAGCTGCGGATTACGAGGATGAAGCATTCCCCATCAAGAAGCCATCTCTTCAGGAAATCCTGAAACTCAGACTGGCGGAATTCGGCATTTCTCAGAAAGAAGCCGCTCAGAAAATCGGCATTTCCACAGCAAGGATGTGCGACATAATCAATGGGAAAAGAGAACCCACACTGGTCACTGCCAGAAAGATTGCAACCAGTTTCAATATTGATTCAGATATAGTTCTCGGTATTATTTAAAGAACTTGGAATCGGCCTGCTTGCCCAATTCCACATTTGTGAAAGTGTATTCCGTGTAGTTGTTCCCCTTGCCGTTCATGCGCAAGGATTTGAGGCCAGGCGTGCCGGCATTCACGGTAATCACAAAAGATGAGAACATCTTTCCAACGCGGGAGCCGCCTTTCTTCTTAGCACCCTTTGCTGCACCGTCTGCGGCTGGTGACTCCTGCTTAGGTGTGATTGTAATCACCACATCGGAACCGGATTTCTCCATCTTCACATTGTCCAGACTTGCAAAATCGGTTTTTGTTCCTCCGCAGATAACGCTCTCAAGAACTGTCTGGAAAGTGGCGAACTGAGCGTCCGCAGAACTGTTGGTGATATGCCTCTTGCCGTTCACTGTCATTGTGAAGACTCCGGCGTTCATAATAAGCTGGTCGGTGCAGTCGTTGAACGTGATACATATCTTGTCCGGTGCGGCAATGTACATGTCTCCGTATGTGATTTCATCCTTGGCAACGGCCGCCTTGTGGTTGGTCTTTACAGCAATGGCGCTCACACCAGCATGATTCCTATATTTTGCCACACATTTTGTAAAATCCGCAACGGAAGCGGTCTGGGCAATTGCACAAAAAGAAATCAATGAAATTATCAGTGAAAAAGCAAAACGTTTCATAATCGTTAATTTTTTACAATTTTATCAAATTCCAGACTCTTTCCTTGCCAAGAATTTCGGCACAGGTGAAAAGTGATGTCATGGTTACGCCGTGCAAACCGTGAAGCATAAGGCTCTGGCCTGTCATAAGCAGATTGGGAACAGGAGTCTTAGGAGAAAGAACAGTGAGCATAGGAGCCTTGAAATCCTTCTTTATACCGTATGCACAACCGTTAGGAGACAGATTGTAATCCCTGTATGAAAGCGGTGTGCTGGTGTATATCTCCGAAATTGCGCTCCTCAGATCAGGAAGGAAACGCTCTGCAAGTTCTATGCAGCCATTGGTGAACTTCTTCTTCAAGGAAAGGTAATCCTCCCCCCTCTGCCCTACTCTGGTGTTCTCCCACTGTCTTAGCAGTTCCCAGGGCATTGGTGTAAGAAGCTCTATATGCCTTGTCCATTCATCAACAACGCTGCCTCCGGAAGAAGTTTTCCGGTTCTCCGGTCTGCAGCATACAAGAACTCCGTTAACCGAATCCGCACTGTTGTGCAGATCCCAGACTTGCTCATTCCTGTATATGAACTGGTTGAAATTGAAATACTTTACAGACTTGGGCTTGAGCTTTATAGATGCTGTGAACATTCCTACCGAATTCTCCAGCGAAGCAATGCGCCTTTTGTAAATGTTCTTCATGAGCGCACTTGAACTCACCATTGAGCAGGTTACTGCTGGATGCGCATCGCTTATGAATACATCCGCCGAGAATCTCTCGCCATTTGATGCAACGGCCTCGGTGATACGCCCGTCAACCTCAAGAAGTTCCTTTATTTCAGTATCACACTGAACTTTTCCTCCATAATACTCAATCTTCCTTACCAGGGCGTTCACAAGCATGTTGCCATCACCGCATAGCCTCCAGCTGCTCTGGATGAATCCGCTGTTCCCGTGCAAGAAAGTGAAAAGAGGAATGCTATCCTTGTCAAGATCCATCTTGAGTGAAGCACCGGCAAGCACCTCAACCAGCAGCGGGTCCGAGAAATTGTCACAAAGGTATCTGTAGGCACCCGATGAGAACTGCTCGTCGAGCAGACGTTTTGCCGCACCGTTGTCCTCCTCACCATCGCCGAGTGGGATAAGGGAGTCAAGCTGGTGCTCGTCACTGTTCTTCAAGAGGTCCGCATATGTGGCAAGGGCCTTGCGCTGGGAAGGGAATTCTGCGGCAAGTGTATCTGTAAAACCATCGTAACCCTGCGAGAAAGAGAAGTTCCGCTCTCCTATCATGATTCTGTCAAAGGCCTGTTCATCGAGCTTCACCCAAGGTAGTTCGAGAAGTCCGAGTGCCTTGAAGGCTCCGTAGAGTGACTGCCCCTTGCCCAGACCGCCAACGTAATGAAGGCCGGTATCATAATAACTGCCCCTGCGCCTGTAGCTCTGCATGCAACCGCCGGCCTGCTTCTGTCTCTCAAGCACAAGCACGCTTTTGCCGCACTGCGCAAGCAGAACGCCGCATTCAAGTCCGCCTAGACCGGAACCTATTATTATGACATCGTACTTCATTTATTCCTGTTCATCCACCTGAACACAGCAGGCTGCATGACATACGAGAACACTACTGCAGATATCATGCCAACCAGCGTTGCAAAACATACTGACTGTATTGCAGGATGCTTTGCAAATATCATTGAACCAACGGTTACAATGAGTATGAAAGCGCTGAAGAATATGGCGCACTTGTGATACTTAAGCAAAGCCGGATTCCCGTTGCTGCCAATCAGGCCGTTCATTACAAATATACTGTAATCCACGCCTATTCCAAAGATGAATGTAGAAATTATGATATTTATGAGATTGAACTGCATGTTGAAGGCCGCCATTGCACCAAGCACTATGAGCCAGCTGAGCAGTATTGGAGCGAATCCAAGAAGCGTGTAGCGCAGATTGAAGCTGAAGCTCAGCAGAAGCACAACGAATACAAAGAGCATTGAAACCCACTGGAGAATATTGAAATCGCTGTTCAACTGTGCAAGAGTACCGCTGGTGTAATAGAAGGTGTCAAGAACCAGCAGATCAGGCTCGTTGGCAATGGAATTGCATACCCTGTAATAGTTATCCAGACTGCCGTTCTCTTCAGGAGAGCAGGTTACCTGGGTGAAGCACAGGAACTTGCCGTCGTAAGTCTCCTCCATCAGCGTAGACTGGAAGCCCGATGGAATTATTCCCTCCTCATACAAAGCGTTCGGCTCGTAATCCGCCCCAGCGCTCTCGAAGAATGCCTCGAACCCTTCAGGTGAAAGTCCTGCAGCAGGTGCCGTGGCATTTATGAGCTTGCGCACCTTTGCAAGCCTTTCCTCGGTCCAGTAGTTTTTCCAGGCCTCTATCCTCTCCTCCTGCCTTGAAAGCGGCACGAACAGAGCATCGGTATGGGTATACCCCTTTATCAGACCAAGGTTCTGCAACGAATCCAACCTGGCCGACAGTTTTGAAAAATTCTCTATTGCCTCCTCCATTGTACTGCCCCGGCTTGCGAAATACTCGCTTCTGAGAGTCTGCGCAGTCCTGCTCTTGAGCAGCTTTTCCGAATATGTGACATTCGGTGCAAGATAGCCCAGATGGCGCATGTCGGAATCAAAGAGAATTCCTCTGGCGGCATAGAAACCTATGCACACAACAGCAACAAGCAGCATGGTAATTTTGAGTAGCTTGTTCCTGTCAAACGGATAGTTGTTTATCCTGTCTATGAGTTCGAAAGCCTTCTTGTTGATCTTTGGCTTCTCCATGAACAGCAGGTGAGGCAGATACACCAGAGAGAACACTGTTGCACCAACTATGGCGATAGCCGCGAACAGACCGAAATCCTGAAGCAGGTCGGTCTTTATGAAAATCAGGCCCATGAACGAACCTATGGTTGTTATGCAGCCAAGACTCACAGGCTTCGCCTGATCCCTGAGCAGCTGCTCGGGATCGTGGACATACTTGCTGTGAACCATCACGTGCAGCACATAGCTCATTGCAACGCCAAGAACTATTGCACCTATTCCCAGAGCCAGCAATGAGAACTGTCCCTTGAGCAGATACATCACAGCCATTCCCAGCAAAGCGCCGAAACCCACCGGCAGCACAAGCAGAGGCAATGTACTCCATGAGCGCAGGCATAGCATAAGGAAGAGAACTACCAGTATCAATGAACCTATGACAGTCCTGACAAGGTCCGCCTTTATGGTAGAGGAATTGTAATATCCATCAGCAGGTGAACCGTGATAGCATATCTTCACATCGGGATACTCCTGCTCGAATGCACTTATGAGAGAATTGATTTTCTGGAACAGGCTCGAGCCTTCACCGGTGTTGGTTGAAGAGAACCTTGGAGTGAGGAAAGCTACGCATACCGTTGAATCCGGAACAAAGAAATGTGAATTCACGATTGAGAATCCGCCGCCCGCTCCCTCAACAAGAGGCGCCATCTGTGCAGCAAGGACATTGCGCATTCCTATAGGATCCATTTCAATGAGTTGAGGGAAGCTCTCCCCCACCATACTGCCGAAATCCTCCATATTCCTTTCCATCTGCTCCTTCATGCTGCTTTCCGTAAGCAGAGTATCAAAGCCTGCGTATGCGCCGGCATCTATGAAAGAAGGCAGATGCGAGGTCACATAGTCAACGCCATCGAACATCATATCCTCAGGAATGGAATTCATTATGTCATGAATCAATCCCGTGGAATCGGTCTCGCCAACCATAAGCGAATCCACAAACTCATCGCATACCCGGCTGAGCAATTCAACATCGGCACCGTTTTTCCCTTCGAAAAGTATGAAAGTCTTGTCCTTGATTCTCAATGATGCAAATGCAAGCTTTATGCTTCCGTCCTCATTCCTTGAAGAAGGCATGAGTTTGTTTATATCCTCTTCAAGATGAATCTGAGCGGCAACGAACCCGCATATTACAAAAAGCAAAACCATCGAAAGCCACATAAGGCCACGATGGCGTGCGAAAAATCTGTAAAGCTTAATGTATAATTCAGTCATAAATCATATTTCCCTTGAATTCCACATAACTGCTGGAGCTGTCACTGATTGTGGCCTGAACCACCAGCCCGTTTTCAATTCCGGCGGTGTTTATCCTTACACTTAGAGTTTCCCTCTTTGCAGGCGTAAGCAAGGAGGTGAAACGGCACTGTTTCACCGCACTGATTCTCAATGACCTGCCTGACAGAATCTGGGCGCACTCCCTGACTGTTTCAATATTGAATACCCCGGGACAAATGGGATTGCCCGGAAAATGACCCTCGTACACCTTGCACTCCGGAATGAGTTCAATCCTGAAAACGGCATTATTGTCATCCGCTTTCTGTATGTCAACTATTCTGAAAAATTCATTCTCAATATGCATGGTGACAACTATTTGTTTATGAAGATTTTCATTTTTGTTTCCGCCAGCAACTCCTCACCGCTCACTACCTTGCCTGTGATAAGAGTTACTCCGGCAACTTCCGGACCGTTCTCTATTGTGGTATGAAGCACTTCTCCAACTGAAGGCCTCCTGTAACAATGAAAGTTCTTGACCTCACCTATGAAGCCAAGAGGAGGCTGTGTTGCACCGGCGGCCACGGCTCTGTAACCTGCAACAGCCGAAGCACACTGGGCAATGTGCTCTATCAGACCAGGCTCGGCCATAAGGCCATCGGGCTCTATGAAACAATTGTCAGCCCTCAAAGCGAGCTGACAATGTGCCTCATTGCCGTTGACTTCCAGAAGTTCATCAACAAGCTTTATGGGATACCTCTGCGGTATAAGCCTTTCAATTTCCATCACCGGCTGTCTGATTATTTCAGACGGGTCTCTATATAATCATACAGATCGTTGAAAGTCTTTACCTTAGGAAGGTCCTCAACAGGAATGTTGATGTCGTATGTCTGCTGTATGAGAGCAATAAGGTCAACGAAACTCAAGCTGTCGAGATTCAGGGTTTCCTTGAGTTTTGCATCAGGGAGAAGAGTGCTCTGCTCCACCTCGAACTCCTCGGCCAGCATTTCATTTACCTTTGCAATAATATCTTCACGTGCCATATCTTAGTTTTTTTAATTATCTATAAGTTTTTTACTATGAGCGAGCTGTTGGTTCCACCAAATCCGAATGAATTGGATAGGAACATGTCAAAATGCCGCTCTGTTGTATCAGGAACCACGTTGATGCAGGCCGTATCTTCATCGGGATTCTCAAAATTGATATTGCCCGCAATGAAGCCGTTCTTCATCATAAGTATTGAGTAGATGATCTCGCTTGCGCCCGCCATCCACATTTCGTGACCGGTCTGGCTCTTTGTTGAGGTTACCGGAGCCTTGTAATCACCGAACACCTTTGCAATTGCCAGAGCCTCGCGGCCGTCGCCTGCGTGTGAGGAAGTTGCGTGTGCATTGATATAGCCTATCTGATGAATGTCTATTCCTCCGTTGAGCAGGCAGAGTTCAAGTGAACGTGCCGGACCCGCAACGTTAGGGGTGCTTATGTGATCGCCGTTCCCTGAGAATCCCCAGCTCACAATCTCCGCCAGAATAGGCGCACCGCGTTTTACAGCGTGCTCGTAACTTTCGAGAATAACCGTTGCCGCTCCGCCACCGGGAACAAGACCGTCGCGGTCCCTGTCAAAAGGACGGCAGGCCTTTGTTGGTGCGTCCTCCCTTGTTGAGAATGCCTGTATTGCGTCAAATGATGCAACGCTGTACATATTCGCCTCCTGTGCGCCACCACATACAACGCAGCTCTGCAATCCGTTCCTGATAAGAAGCGACGCCATTCCTATTGAGTGTGAACCTGAAGCACACGCACCTGAAGCAGTGAGGTTGATACCCCTGAGCTTGAACAGGCAGGCAAGGTTCATTGTAACGGTTGAGTTCATTGACTGGAATATGGCTCCGCTGCCACAGGCCGAAGTAGCCTTGAACTGACGGAATTTGTCCAGAGCGTTCATGGTTGCCTCAGCCACTGAATCATTTCCATATATGATTCCAACCTCATTGGCATCTATGAAATCCTGGTCTATGTGTGCATTCTCAAGTGCCTGTCGTGTAGCCATATACGCATATTGCGCCTCTTCAGGCATGAACTGACGCATATTGCGTGAAATGAACGGTTTGAGATCAGGTCTTGGTATGTTTGCGCACAAAGCAGAACGGAATCCGGCATCCTTGCGTTCCTGGCTGAATATTATGCCGCTTTTCCCGTTGTACAGAGAATCACGGACATCATCCAGTGTCTGTCCAAGGCAGGACCAGATGCCCATACCGGTTACTACTACTCTATGTTCCATATAGTTTTTCTAAATAAAAATTTGCCTATGGTATATTTTTTTGCAAAATACACCACAGGCAAAGATAATCATAATAGAAATATTTTGAAAATTTATTTGACCTCCTCAAAGTCAACGTCGGTCACCTCGCCGTCTTTCTTTCCGGCATTTGCGTTTCCGGCATTCTGTGCTCCGCCATTGAATCCTGCGCCCGGCTGAGGCCCCTGCTGAGCGCCTGCTGCGGCCTGCATATCGGCACCGGCAGCCTGCCATGCATCCATTAGATCCTTTGTGAGTCTGTCAAGATCCTCAATCTTTCCAGCCTTGTGAGCCTCTTTCAAAGCGTCTGTTGCCTTCTGGATCTTCTCCTTGTTGGCTGCTGAAATCTTGTCGCCGTACTCCTTGAGATTCTTCTCTGAATTGAACACCTGTGCGTCGGCTGCATTGAGTTTGTCTATCTTCTCACGTTCAGCCTTGTCGGCAGCCTCGTTTGCCTTTGCCTCCTCGCGCATTCGCTTGATCTCATCGTCTGAGAGACCGCTTGAAGCCTCGATTCTGATGTTCTGCTCCTTACCGGTTCCCTTGTCCTTTGCAGATACTGTAAGAATACCGTTGGCATCTATGTTGAAGGTTACCTCAATCTGAGGAACGCCCCTTGGAGCAGGAGTGATACCATCAAGGTGAAATCTGCCTATTGACTTGTTGCCAGCAGCCATAGGACGCTCGCCCTGAAGCACATGAACCTCAACTGAAGGCTGGTTGTCAACTGCTGTAGAGAAGATTTCAGACTTCTTTACAGGGATGGTGGTGTTTGACTCTATGAGTTTTGTGAATACTCCGCCAAGTGTCTCAATACCCAGAGAAAGAGGTGTTACGTCAAGAAGGACAACATCCTTCACCTCACCTGCGAGAACACCGCCCTGGATAGAAGCTCCAACTGCAACCACCTCGTCGGGATTTACGCCCTTGTTAGGCTCCTTGCCAAAGAACTTCTTCACAATCTCCTGAACTGCAGGGATTCTTGTTGAACCACCCACCAGAAGAACCTCGTCAATGTCAGATGTGCTCAGATGAGCATCGCTCAAAGCCTTGCGGCATGGCTCTATTGTTCTCTGTATGAGGCCGTCACACAATGCCTCGAACTTTGCACGGCTCAAAGTCTTTACAAGATGCTTTGGAACACCGTTCACAGGCATGATGTAAGGAAGGTTGATTTCTGTTGAAGTCTGGCTTGAAAGCTCGATCTTGGCCTTCTCGGCAGCTTCTTTCAGTCTCTGGAGAGCCATAGGGTCCTTGCTCAGGTCTATGCCGCCGTTCTCCGACTTGAATTCCTCAACAAGCCAGTTGATGATTTCGTGGTCAAAATCGTCACCGCCAAGGTGGGTGTCACCGTTTGTTGACTTCACCTCAAAGATACCGTCACCCAGTTCAAGGATTGAGATATCGAATGTACCGCCTCCGAGGTCGAACACTGCAACCTTTGCATCGTCCTTCTTCTTGTCAAGGCCGTATGCAAGAGCGGCCGCTGTGGGTTCGTTGATGATTCTTCTCACCTTGAGGCCTGCAATCTCACCAGCCTCCTTGGTAGCCTGTCTCTGTGAATCGCTGAAGTATGCAGGAACTGTGATCACAGCCTCTGTAACCTCTGTGCCAAGGTAATCCTCAGCGGTTTTCTTCATTTTCTGAAGAACCATTGCAGAAATCTCCTGTGGGGTGTAGAGTCTGCCGTCGATATCAATTCTAGGTGTGTTGTTGTCACCTTTCACAACCTTGTAAGGAACCCTGCCAATCTCTGTGGATACGTGGTCGTATGTCTCGCCCATGAATCTCTTGATAGAGAAAATTGTCTTGGTCGGGTTTGTAATGGCCTGCCTCTTTGCAGGATCGCCAATCTTGCGCTCACCACCGTCGGTGAATGCAACAATTGAAGGGGTTGTTCTCTTGCCCTCGCTGTTAACGATAACAGATGGAGCATTTCCTTCCATAACAGCTACGCAGCTGTTGGTAGTTCCCAAATCTATACCAATGATCTTTCCCATTGCTTTAATCTCCTATATTTAAATTTTTTAATTATTTCTTACTGCGATGGACTTTTTTTCCAAAGCCTTTCGCTGGAGATTAGAGCATACTTCGTGCCAAAACGATATCACTGACAAATTGTCAGTTAAAGACTTTTGATGAAATCCATAAGTGACATCAAGTCCGAAGCGGAATCGAAATCCATTTCAGTCTCACTCACGTATCTCTCTATTTCTGCCTTCTTGTCTGCGTACAGTTTCAGGAAGCTCTTCCTGTCGGGATGATAGAATTTTCCGTTTCTGTGAAGAGTGAGGTATTCCTTATATATGAAAGGGGTTGTGATATTCTTCTCAAGATCAAAGGCCCGTCCTTCAGTCTGGTAGCTGGAATAGGTTGAAACGGCGGCCGTTACGGAAGCCACGCCGTATGCTCCCTGCTTTTCGGGCTCAAGGAAGGAGACCTTCTTGGTCACGCCAAGGTCAAGCCCCTGAATTGACTTTATCACCTGAACATACTGGTCCTTGTGTTTGATGAAAGTGATGAGTCCCACCGACATGAGTTTCACGTCCCTGTCATTGGCCAGCTCCAGCACGGCACCTTCGGTATCAATGAACATGACCTTCTGGCTCACAGTGCTCACATTGAGAACGCCTCTTGAAATCTCGCCGTTCTTGAACGCAATGGCACCGCTCTTGAATTCCGGCAGATAATATTTCACGCTGTCCAGCATCTTTGACTTCAGATCCTCGCTCCTGGCGCCTGTAACCTTGCCGCTTATTATCTTGTCCTTGTTTGAAACGCTTTGAGCGGAAATTCTGCAAGGGTTTGCCACAATGGCAAGCACAAGAGCTGCCAGTGCAATGATGGTCAGATGATTGTTTTTCATATTACTGAAGTTTTTGAATGAATTCAAGATCTTTGACACACTGCCTCAAGGCCGGCTGAATCACAGGTGCTTCAACATATACAGGTTCCTTGCGCACAGGATGCACGAAACTTATTGAACGGGCATGCAGGCAGATGCTTCCGTCATTGTTCGAACGCGGCGCTCCATATTTAAGGTCTCCCTTTATCACGCATCCTATGGAAGAAAGCTGCGCCCTTATCTGATGATGTCTTCCCGTGAAAAGCTTCACCTCCAGCAGATGGTATCTATCGGTGCTTCCCAGGAAAGTATATTCGAGTTTTGCCAGCTTTGCATTGGCCGGAAGTTTTCCTCCCCTGCACACGAATGTCTTGTTCTGTTTTTCGTTACGGCTCAGATAATTCTCAAGCACGGCACTATCCTGAGCAGGTCTGGAGCATACAAGTGCCCAGTATCGTTTGTCAACTTCTCCGCTCTTGAACATGGCATCAAGCCTCTCAAGCGCCTTGGAAGTCTTGGCGAACATTGCTATTCCGCTCACCGGCCTGTCCAACCTATGAGGCACGCCCATAAAAACCTGGCCGGGTTTTGAATCGCGCCGGGCAACGAAGGCCTTGAGAGTCTCCGCCAGCGGCTCGTCTCCTGTTTTGTCGCCCTGCACAATCTCTCCGGCCTCCTTGTTGAAAACAAGTATATGATTGTCCTCAAACAGAATCCTGGCGGCTATATCACCGAACTCCCTGTCACTTAATATCCTGTAAGTTCCCATAGAACAAAACCTTAAAACCTGCTCTTGAAATCCTCGAAAAGTTCAAGGACGTCATTAACATAATCAACCGTACGCTGTCCTCTGAACGCCCTGGTCCTCACATCCTGAAACGATTTGCAGAAACTTGCATTCTTCATCAGAGGCAGTATGGTCTTCACATTATTCCACTGGCGATGGTCCAGCCCCTTCTGCTCAGCTATCTTCATTCCATCGCATATCCTTGCATCTCCGCAATTGTATGACGCTATTGCAAAAAGGATGCTGTTCAACGAATCGCAATCCATCCTTCTGAACTTGTCCTGCAAATCCTTCAGATACATGGTTCCAGCCTTGATGTTCTGCAGAGGATCATATATGTCGTTTATACCATACTTGTCTGCTATATTCCGTTTTATCTGCATAAGCCCAATAGCACCTTTCGAGGAGGAGAGTCCTATCTTGAAATGTGACTCCTTGTAAATCAGAGCAGAAAGCAAACGCCAGTCCCATTTCAGTTTTATTGCGGCTAACTTTATCATATCGTCGTAAGGTCCCGTTGAAGACGGCGGATTGTGCCTGAACCTGCGCATCAGTCTTTCATAATCGGAGGTATTCCTGAAAAGCCTGAACCAGCTGCTGAACTTGGCCAGATAACTGTAATCCTCAGCCCTGCAAACAACCCTGTAATCCTGTTCGCTCATGCCTATGCTTGAAAAAAGATATGGTGATTCCACAGACTCAATGCTATCACAACTTAGCACGGCCAGAGAATCAACATTCACGTCATACTGGACAATTACCATATCCTTCAACCCGTGAACCAGTGAATTTACAACATCCTCCCCATCCGAGAATAAGTCCACGGATATATGGCAGGAATTGTCCCTCTCGAATCTCCTGAAGAATTCATAGAGCAGGCCGAGCCTGTGACCTCTGGTTGCAAGAGCGTCCCTGGCAAGAATACCGCATCTGAGAGTGTCAAGCGCAATGCCCTTAAGCATATGGCTGCCGCTCTGTACCCCGGCTGTATAATCGGGCACAAGAACCAGCAGCAGGATGACGGATCCTGCAACAACTGAAGTCATTATGGCCTTTATTCGTCTCATATCAACGGTATCCCAGAACGCTGAGTATTGCATCCCCGTTGGAAACAATGGCATTGATGATATTGCCACGGGCAATGCTGCTTTTCATTGCCGTGCTCAACGGCATGTTTTCAGGTGTTACCTGAAGCGCAAGTTCAAATGCCTCGCCCGCCCCGCTTTCAAGCTTTCCGCACAAAGCCAGGACAGGCTTGCCGTATGAATGCGCGGCCCTGAGCACACACTGAGGAAGCTTGCCGTTAGAGGTCTGGGAATCCATCTTCCCCTCCCCTGTCACAACTGCGGCACAATCCTGAACATAGCTGTAGAAAGCGGATTCTTCCAGGACAATCTCCGCTCCTGAGCGAAGTTCCGCTGAAAGGAAGGTTGCAAAGCCGCCTCCGAGTCCTCCTGCAGCACCTGCCCCTTGCCCGTCCTTCACTCCCGCCACAGAAGCGAAACTGCGCAGGCCTTCATCAAGTTCCTTTACCATAGCCAGGCTGGCGCCCTTCTGAGGAGCATACACGTATGCTGCGCCGTTGGGGCCGTGGAAAGGGTTTTTCACATCGCAGGCAATGGTGAATGATGCCTCATCAAGCATAGGATGCCTGCCGGATGCATCAATGGAAGTAACGCAGGCGAGTTTTCCCCCGCACATTGGTTCCTCAATGAGCCTGCCATCCTCGTAGAACTTATAACCCAGTGCCTGGAGCATGCCAGTGCCTGCATCGTTGGTTGCACTTCCGCCAATGCCAACAATGAACTCACGACAGCCGTGCTCAAGTGCGTGGACTATCATCTGGCCAAGTCCGTAAGTTGTTGCAATCCAAGGATTCCTGCGGCTTTCATCTATAAGGGTAAGACCGGAGCAGCGTGCCATTTCAATCAGGGCACATTTCACTCCGGCACTTTTTCTTGAAACAGTCACTGCATATTCCGCCTCTATCTCCTCCATAAGCGGATTGCATACGCGTACGGAAACAGATTCCGCATTGAACGAGCGTTTCAGTGAGTCAAGAAGGCCTTCACCTCCATCAGCCATGGGAATGAACACAAATTCAGGACACTCATTTCCAAGTATGGCTTTCAACCCGGAAGCGGCGGCTTCCTCCGCCTGTGAGGAACTGAGCGAGCCCTTGAACGAATCTATGGCCAGAACAATTCTCATTCTACCAGAGTTGCTTGGTATGCTTGATATAGAACGGCCAGAATATACCGAAACGTATGGATCTCTGCGGTCTGAGGTAATAATCCGCTGAGAAATAGTCCTTGGTTGCCATATCCTGCAGCACGTTCTCCACCTTTACGAATATTGAGGCCCGTTTCCACTGCATGTTTATAAAGGCATCGAAGTAAGGCTGCTTGCCGTACTCCTGCCTGCGCTGGTTGTAGAACAGCCCCAGTTCTGGTGCGTATGCCTGTTTATAGAACTTGGTATTGTAGGTCATATCGGCTCCTATCTGCAACTCAAGCACATTCTTTACGGCCACGAACTGCAGATAATATCTCAGGTTGAGGGCCAGTTTTGGAAGAGGAACTATCTCGTCCTTTGAACTGAGCTGGAACAGAAGCCTGTTTTCGAGCCTGAGGATTCCGAGCTTGAAGTCCTTGCGCGCGTATGCGCTGAATACGCTCATTGCCTCCGTATTCTGCCTTGCTTCAGCCAGAGAGTCAAGATATATGTTGTTCTTCAGCAGCGCATAACCCACCGAAGCTTCGAAATCATAGTCCGGAATGCTTATTTTTCCCTCAATCTTTGTTGTGGTCACGTTGCTCAAACCGCTGTTCCATACATGATGATTCGAATAGTAGTTGTTGTAGAAATATGAAGGACGTTCGTTGCGGAAATCAACCTTGGCCAGGAAATGTATTCCACCCCTGTTAGGATAGGCCGAGAACCTCATTGCTCCGTTTATGGCAAGGTCTCCGCTGTTATACCCGGATACAACATACTTTGCAAATCCGTTCCATGCAAAATACTTCTTTATGGTGCCGTTGGCCCCGAAATAAACGAAAGTATTGCTCTCGTTCCTCCTGCCGGTGCCTTCAAGGAAGAATCTTGGATTGAAGGTATAGAACTTGAGCAGCTGCAAGCCTATTCCGGCATCAAGGTTTGAAACAACGGATGTTTTCTTCCAAGGCTGCATACGCAGGTAAAGCCTGTTCTCCACATTCACGCTGTTGATCGAATCGGCTGTCTGTGTTGGGTCTATAAAGAATTTATTGCGGTAGAACTGTTTCTGAATGTCCGTATCTATTCTTTCATCTATGTATTTCCTAGCATACTTGGTATATTCGAAATAGTGACCTATGTATGCGGATGTACCGTCCCAGCTTTCCATATTGTCCTTTAATGAGGCAAATTTGTTCTGCTTGGAATTCTCCTCCTGTGCAGGAAACGAATCAAGGGCAACGGCCGTAGTATCAACATTACTATCGGACCTGTTGAGGAACTTGAACGGTATTCTCAATGAATGGCTCAGCCATACAACCGTTCTGTAATATTCGCTTGATGCGTTCTGCAGCTTTACCGGTATGACTCTTGCATCTACAATGGTATCCTCAGCCCACATTCTGTCCTCAATTCCGCCGTTCTCGTCCTTCTTTACACGTGAGAATATGTAACCCGCATGCGCCGTATATCTCTTTCCAAGATAGTTGGCCGTGAAGGAGAATGACCTGTGGTCCGTTGCCTCCCTTTTAAGGATTCCCTTTCCTCCATTCCTTTTGTACATTATCTGGAAGTTGAAAGCCGGACTCAGGTTCTGGGTATGGAGTATTCTCAGGTTGGCTTCCTCCTGCTCCCTGTTGGCAAACAGCGTACCCCAGTATCCCAGTTCCGTATATGGTGTCTTGGTGTTGTAATGTACTATATCGTCGGGCGTGAAAGTATAAGGCCTGTAAAGGTCAAAGAACGGAAAAAGCTGGGTGTCGCTTCTGTTGAAGTAATTGTAATACTGCATAGGCGAACCGGAAACTCCCAGATATGTGGCTCCTACATCGTTCTTAAGATACGGCAGGTCGTGGAAATAATCATTGAAGGTGGTGTCAGCCCTGGTCACTTCCATTGTGTTGAACCAGGTGTTGTTCCTCCAGAGGAACATACGCTTGAACATAACGCTGTCCGGGAAAGGTTTGGAGAAAAGGATTCTTGGAGTGGCTCTGATGATGCTGTCCCTCACAGCCCAGGCGCTGTCCTTGAGATAGCGGCGTAACTCCCTCCTGCTCATCTGCGCCCTGCTTCCGTAAAGGAGCGAATCCACAACGCCATCGTTGGTGGAAGTGTCTTCTGAAGAAGGAATCTGAATCTGCTCAGGGTTCCACTCCTGCCATGCCAGAGTGTCCTCCTGCCCGTCGCCCCAGCTGAAGAAAAGGCTGTCCTCCTGATCATCGGGAGTATCCATCCACTGCTTCAGCAGTGAATCGCCCTTTGCTGCGGAAAGCTTTGCATGCAATGAATCCGCAAGCAACGAATCCGCAGACAATGAATCCACAAGCACCGTCCTTGAAATGGTATCCGGCCTGATCTGCCTTGCGGGCTTTGGATAAACCGCTGCCACAAGCGCACCCAGTGCAGAGTTGCAGATTGCAAGTGCAAGCACGATTGCAAACGGAAGAAGTACAATATTTTTGCGCTTTCCTATCATATTAT
>NZ_JBAELF010000035.1:0-2016 GCF_056211015.1 Candidatus Egerieousia sp. | reverse complement strand
GAATTCGTGGCATGAAGCCTGGGTCTCACCAAGATAAGGAGGCATTGCGGCCTCACCGTAACCAACGTGACCGTCCCAGCTGATTCTGGTGATTACAATAGGGGTGAAGGTTCTGGATGAACCTGAAATGTGGAAGGTGAACTTCATTATGCCTTTGAAATCCTCCCATGCCAGCTCCAGCTTCTTGCTGCCGCCTTTGCTTACAGGGTCTTTTGCAAAAAGGTCTGAAGGCTGCCAGAGTGCAGCTGCCGCTGTCATGAGGCCTGCGGTTTTCAAAAATCCTCTACGTGTGCTCATTTTATATCTGTTTTAAGTTAATTTCCTTCTACCCTGATGGCGAATCACTGCCTCTTGGAGGCACCATCGTTGTAAATATCGCATAAAATTATAAAAAGCCTTTCAATACTCCAAATATGTTGTAGAAAAATCTATTTGGAGGCTTTGGTTTGACAATATGCCTCAAATTGATTAAATTTGCCGATTAAGGGATGCTGAAATCCGAAAATAATTAACAATATAACTATGAAAAAATCAATTGTAATTTCCGTTTTTGGCGCAATGCTGCTCTGTTGCCTCTACGCCAATGCACAAACCGATGTTTATGCGTACGATGACGATCCTTCGTTCGTTGGAAGCTGCACATCCGTTATGGTTGGCAAGAAAGCCTCAACCGACGGTTCTGTGATGACCGCACACGCCTGTGATTCATATTACAGGACATACGTTACAATGGAGCCTCGCAAGCATTTCGAGCCGGGACAGAAAGAGGATGTATATTATTATGCATTCCGCAGGGAGGAGCCTTGGGACAACAGAATAGCCACCGTAAGCGGTTCCATTGTTCCACCTAAGCAGGACACATACAGATTCCTCAATACGGCATATCCTTGCATGAACGAGAAGCAGGTTGCAATAGGTGAGACTACCTTCGATGGAAGATTGGAACTTATCAACAGAAAGGGAATCTTCTGGATTGAGGAGCTTCAGAGAATAGGTCTGGAATATGCAGCCACCGCACGCGAAGCCATTGAAATAATGGGCAGGCTTGCCGAGGAATACGGCTATTGTGACTGGGGCGAGTGCCTCACTGTGGCCGACAAGAACGAAGTATGGCATTTTGAGATAAACGGTCCGGGCGAGGGCGAACCTGGAGCAATATGGGCTGCCCAGAGAATTCCTGATGACCACGTTGGAATTTCTGCCAACATTGCAAGGATAGGTACGATTGATTTTGACGATCCTGCTAACTTCATGTGGAGCAAGAACGTGAAGGAGAAGGCAAAACAGTACAAGGTCTGGGACGGCAAAGGCCCTCTCGTATTCTGGAAACTGGTTGGCGACGGACGTCCTTTCAGCATAAGGGAGTATATGATTTTCAAGGAACTGGCTCCAAAGCAGTTCGAGAACATGGAACTTGATGCCGACGGTCTTCCAAAGAACTGGGACGAATTCCCGTTCTCGATTGTTCCTGAGAAAAAGGTGAGCCCAGAGCAGATGTTCTCTTTCTATAGGATGACATACGAAGGAACAGGACGATATGATGTTACCGACAATCTCAAGATAAAAGTTCATCGCAGAGAGAAGATTCAGGACAGCGATCCGTATCCTTTCAGCAAGTACAATGAGTACGACGAGGAAGTTGTTCCTATTTCTCCGTTCATGAGTGCCGATGTACGCGCAATGCTCAACAAGTTCGTGCTCAAGGAAGAGGCTGAGGCAAAGATAGCCGACAGGAAGAATCTCAAGAAAGGCCAGAAGGTGGAATTCACTCCAGTAGTGAAGAACCGCAGGACAGTTGCAGTGATACAGTGCTCTTACTCATGGGTTGCACAGTGCCGCGAGTGGTTGCCTGATGCAGTTGGCGGAATTGTTTACTTTGCATACGACAATGCCGCTCAGAGCCCTAGGTTCCCTATCTATGCGGGACAGACAACTCTTCCTCACAATATGATGCACTGCGGCCAGAACGAATACAGACCTGAAGCCGCTGTATGGGCGTTCCGTGAAACAAACAGA
>NZ_JBAELF010000034.1:0-9601 GCF_056211015.1 Candidatus Egerieousia sp. | reverse complement strand
CGGATGGAAGTGACTCCTGAAGCTTTGGAAGCATCTCCAGCACCTTGTTGGTAATGAGCACTGAGTTTGCTCCGCTCTGCTTCTGGACCACAATCATACCACCCTTGCGCTGTTTGTTGTATGTCTCCTGTATTCTTTCCTGCAGACCGTCAACAATGGTTGCAACGTCCTTGAGATATACGTTCCTGCCATTGTAGGACCCCACAATGATGTTGCGCATGTCCTGTGCATCCTCGAACTCCTTCTGCACGCGCATTGAATATGTCTGGTTTCCAATGTCTATGTTTCCACCAGGAGTGTTCTTGTTCTCGGCACCTATCACCTGGGCAATGGACTCAACTGAAAGGTTGTACGACTCAAGTTTGTCAGGATCGCAATAACCATTGATCTCACGTCTTGCAAGACCTGAGATTGATACCGCTCCAACACCGCTGATACGGGCCAGAGGGTTTGACACCTGATCGTCCAGAATCTTGTAAAGTCCCGGCGTACTTTCATCTGCGGTAACGCCGAGGATAAGGATAGGAATATCATCCGCACCGAATTTGAAGATGACCGGGTTGCTGGCATCGTCAGGCAGCTGTGACTTGACCATCTCCAACTTGTCACGCACATCGTTGGTGGCAACATCAATGTCAATTCCATATTCGAATTCCAGTGTGATCACTGAAACGTTCTCTCTTGATTTTGATGTAACGTGCTTGAGATCCGATATACTGTTGAGCACGTTCTCCAAAGGTTTGGTAAGGTTGGTCTCAATATCCGCAGCACTTGCGCCGTTGTATGATGTGATGACCATGATGGTGTTCGCATCGATTTCAGGGTACAGGTTGATAGGGATATTAAGCAACGAATACAAACCGAATATAGCCACGCCAATGAATATCAAGGCTGTGGTAACAGGTTTCTTGACCGCTGTTTGATATAGACTCATTTCTTATTCTCCTCCGATTGAAAATTATTTGACAACCTCAACGGCAATACCGTTCTTCAAGCGGCTGTGGCCCTCAAGAACAATTTCATCACCTTCTTCAATGCCGCTGATAAGTTCATATTCCTTATCAAAACGCCTTCCAAGTTCAACAGGCTTGAACTCCACTACGCCATCCTTCACAACGTAAACAAACCTCGTACCGGCACCGCTGAGCTTGATGACCGCCATGTCAGGAACCACAACGTGATCGGCTGTTCCATAGGTGATGGTTACTCTTGCGAACATGCCCGGACGCAGACGCATATCCTTGTTTGCAAGTGTGATTTCAACAGGGAAGGTTCTGGATGTCCGGTCGATTGTAGGTGAGACTATGGAAACGCTGCCCTTGAACACTTCATCGCCGTATGTATCAAGTGTAACGTCCACGCTCATTCCTTTCTTCACATTCTTGTAAAGGGTTTCAGGAATGTTCACCTTAACCTTTACAGGCTGTATCTGTTCAACCACATATAGAGGGGCGCCACCTGCATACATATCGCCCGCATCATAGTTCCTTGCCGTAACGAATCCACTGATAGGGCTTACAAGCACGGTGTTCTCAAGAAGGTTTATGTAGTTGGTCCTTGAAACGTTGTATGCGAGTTTCCTTGCATCCCATACGCTCTTTGAATTACCGCCTATCTTGTAAAGTTCGTCCGCGCGCACGAACTCTATTGAATCGTTCTGCATCTGGAGTCTTGCCTGAACAAGGTTCATCTGGTCAAGAACAGCCAGTTTCTGACCCTTTCTTACCATATCTCCCACTTCTGCATATATTCTTTCTATACGCAAGGCCATCTTAGGCGCAATGTTGTTGGTTGTGTTTGCCGCAAGAGTTGCAGTGTATGTCTCAATCTGCTCAACGCTGCGAACGTGTGCAATTGATGTTTTTACCTTTACGGTCTCTTCCTTCTCAATTTCATCTGATTTTGAAGAAGCGCAGGATACCGCAAACAAGGCGGCTGCTGAAATCAAGAACGCATTTACGAAATTTTTCATCTTATATGTACTTTTTTATTTTTCAATGTTTGAATCCAATGACACGCTCTGGAGTCTTGCTATCTTGTCCTCGTTGTTGCCCATCACGTTGTCAAGCTTTGACTTTGCTGATATGTAATTGTATATTGACTGGTTGAGATTGAGCCTTGCCTGAAGCAATGCAAGCTGTGAATCGCTCAGTTCAAGGAAGGTACCGCTGCCCACGTCATATCTTTTCTGTGATATCTCATATCCGGTCTCGGCTCCCTCTATTGATTTTGACGCCGCCTTGTACTGCTCTATGCTTGTATTCAGCGTGCTCAGGATGGAACGCACGGAAACTTCGAGATTTCTTCTGGTGTCTTCTATCTGAAGAGCCATCTGATCATGCGTTGCCTTTGCCTCCTTGATTCCGTAATGCCTGCTTCCGCCGGTAAAGATAGGAATGGACAGAGACAGCACGCCAACCGAATAAGGATTCCATTTGTAATGATTGAACTTGAAATCCTCGGCCATTGATGTTTTCTGGTAATTGAGTGAAAGGTTCAACTGAGGATAGAACTGAGCAATCTTGGCCTTGTAAGTCTTGTAGAGAATCTCATTCTGAATATTCAACTGCTTCAAGTTTGAATTCCTTTCAAGGGATATTTCCTGCCCCAGATCAGGCTTTGCAAGCTGGTTCTCGAAATCGTACAGCGATCCGGCGCACTTGACAGGAGTGTTCAGATCAATTCCCATCAACGCCTTGAGTTTCCAAAGACACACCTCAATGGCGTTCTTCGAGTCAAGCATGTTAGGGATTGCATTCTGCTTGTTAACTTCGGCCATTATCATATCGTATTTGGCCACTGTTCCAAACTCGTATTTCTGCTTTATATCCTCATAGTCACGGCTGGCATTCTCGTAATTCTCCTTATATACATCATACAGATCCTGTGAAAGGAGAACGGCGTAGAACGCCTCCTCAATCTGAGCCACCATATCCTGACGGGAACCCTTTGCCTTTTCCACTGCGAGTTCCACATTGTCTGCGGTTATGGCAATGGATTTCCAGAGCGGAGCATTTATCACCGGCATTGCCAGCGAGAATCCTGCGGCATATGTATTGTCAATACCTACGGCTATTGACTGGCCCTGAAAGAACATTGTCTGTTTCTTTATGGTCCTCTGGTAGTTGGCCGAGAAATCAATCTGCGGAAACAAGGCCGCATATGTTCCTTTACGCTGATAGCCGCTCTTCTCTATTTCCATATCGGCCACCTTCACAGTAAGGTTTTCGCTCAAGGCAATCTTCAAGGCATCATCCAGACAGATGATAATGGTATCGCCATTGGTTTGGGCCGCCTTCTGCACAGTCTGCGCATCCGCCGCAGGCATAGCCACAAAAAGCAGGGATGCGAGCAATACGGACACGAATTTACAATCCTTCAAATTTTTCATCCTTCTAATTTTTTCTTTAATTTTCTCACCTCTGACAGCCGTTGAAAACGCCAACGGCCAATCCGGCAAAATCGCTTGCAAATATTGTGCAATAAATTGAATTTTCGTGCTATTGTTTATATACAAAACTGTTCCAAATCTATATAAATTATTATATCTTTGCGTTATGCAGTTAACTATCGCTGTGAAAAAGTAATCCAAAAAGAAATATGACTCAAGAAATTGAAAAGGTTTTCGAGCTGCTGACGCAATATACTTCCGCATCCTGGCATAAATGCGGGATTGCAATAGGTGACATAAATGCCGCAAATCTGGCCAATATAAACGCATACGCCCGTGAACTGTTCATTTCCGCCTTCCCTCTTGACCTGCATTTCGGTCTGATTCTTGAGAAAGGTGATCTGGACATCGTATCGGACTATCAGGAATATCACATAACCGAGCCGGCGCTGTTTTCCAAAGGCGGCAGATCCATTGTGAGCAACTTGAAGTTCTCGGACAATGCAGGCGGCATCTTCTATTTCTGCACCAAGGACTTCATTGAAGAATGTGTCCTGGAGAGATCCGCCAGCATTATAAAGAAGGTCCTTACA
This sequence comes from Candidatus Egerieousia sp., assembly GCF_056211015.1. NCBI lineage: Bacteria > Pseudomonadati > Bacteroidota > Bacteroidia > Bacteroidales > Candidatus Egerieousia > Candidatus Egerieousia sp. Next base: position 5,617 of record NZ_JBAELF010000034.1, on the reverse strand, counting down.
GCAAGGCCAAGGCAGCTTCTTCATCTGGACAATGTCGAATTGAACAGGCTCTCGGATATGCTTGAAAGGAGCAGGGAATATATTCAGGACGAGAATAAAGAGCTCAAGCAGGAACTTATTTTCACCTCCTTCTTCAATTATTTCCTTGAAGTGGTGAGGATTATAATAAAGGACACCCACATCAGGGAAGCACATGAGGAGGCCGGCGAAAACGGCAAGCTGCCATCCGCTTCCGGCAAGATTATGAAATCGTTCATATCCCTGCTGTTCGAGTATGGTGAAACGGAACACAACCCATCTTTCTACGCAGACAAACTGTGCATAAGCGTACAATACCTTTCGGTAATTCTCAAGGGAATCACCAGAAGCTCCGCAAAGAAATGGATTGAAGGTTACGCAGTTGCCAGAGCCAAACTGTACCTGAGGCAGCCGCAGTACAGCATACAGCAGATTGCCGCAATGATGAACTTCGCGGACCAGTCAAGTTTCGGCAAATTCTTCAAAAAGAACGCCGGAATGTCTCCGAAGGCATACAGGAACAAGAACAATTGATTAATTTTGCAACATAATCCAACAGGAAGATGCACATAGGAATTGCAGGAAACATAGGTAGCGGAAAAACCACACTCACAAGGATGCTGGCATCGCATTACGGCTGGACTCCCAAATATGAGTCGGTCAGCTACAATCCCTTTCTTGAGGATTATTATAAGGATATTCCGCGATGGTCATTCAACCTTGAGATATACTTCCTTACCAAAAGGATGCAGGATATCATTGACATTTCCCGCAGCAATGATGTGATAATTCAGGACAGAACCATTTTTGAGGGAGTGCACGTCTTTGTTGAGAACAACTATGAATTGGGCAACCTGCCTCAGAGGGAGTATGACTCATATATGGAACTTTACAATTTGATGATATCAATGGTGAAGCTCCCTGACCTTCTCATATATCTCAAATCGTCCATTCCGCATCTTGTAGCTCAGATTCAGAAACGAGGTAGAGCGTATGAACAGTCAATGAGCCTGGACTATCTGGCCGGACTGAACAGGAAGTACGAAAAATTCATTTCAGAATACAAGGGCAAGGTTCTCACCATAAATACGGAGAATCTGGATTTCGAGAACAATCCAAAAGACTTTTCCAAAATCACCGATATGATAGGCGCACAACTGTTCGGTCTTTTCTGATAAATATGAAAAAAGTAACTGTATATCTTGGCGCCGCAAAGGGCAACGATGAAAAATACGCCGCAAACGCATACCGGCTTGGCATGCTGCTGGCGAGCAATGGTCACACCATAGTTTACGGAGGAGGCAATGTGGGATGCATGAAAGTGCTTGCAGACGGAGCGCAGATGGCCGGCGGTGACATAATCGGGGTTTCCCCGCAGGGCTTCAAGGGCTCCATGCATGCGGTGAAACTCGGGCTTAAAGTAGAACGCACAGACCTGCAGAACATGGTTTACGTTGCTGATTTTGCCGAACGCAAGAAAAAGATGGAGGAATTGGGAGACTGCTTTGTAATCATGCCGGGGGCCTTCGGCTCACTTGACGAACTCTTCACCTGCGCCTGTAACAGGGCCCTTCGCAAACATCTGAAACCAATTTACGTTCTTGACACCAACGGATATTATGCTCCACTGCAGCAGATGATAAACAACATGTTCAACTGCGGTTTCATAGTTGAGGAACTCAGGACCATAATCAAGTTCGTTCCAACAGTCGAAGGAATCATTGAAGAAATAAATTCCCTGTAAGGACACTGTTATCTTCGATTACCATTCGAAACCAATACTCCGGAGGCAGTTGGTCCAGGAGAATTTTCTATAGTCTCAAATCTTTTGGCGAGGGATAATTTGTCGGGATGTTCTTCAATTTGAATGGCCATCCTGAATCATCGAGCATTTCAATCTTCATATCCAGAATTCCTGATTCTGAGCAGAATTGATAGACCAGCTTCATATAGCGTCTCATTACCAGAAGAGGAGGGAAACCATTCCTGGCCCCATACCATTCCATCAGATCAGAATCGCCCTTTGAACTGTTGCAACTCCTGCTGCAAAATACCAGATTATCAGAGCTGTCGGCTCCTCCGTGTGCTTTTGCGAACATATGATCGACTGAGATGTTGGTTTGAGACCCGCAATAGACACAGTGAGTCCCGTTCTCAAGTTTGTATCTTTCGTCGACACATTACAAAGCATTAATAGAAGTCATACGTTCTCTCGGTCGAACGCCTTCTGCCATTGATTTTCTTAGAGAACACGCCATCGAGGTGATTTCATGAAGGTGCGCAGTTTTGATGCGAGTTTCTTTCTTTTTGCCTCATAAGCCCTCATTTCAGAGGTTTCTGTCAACTTGTCTGCACAATTACATCCGACTATCATGTAACCCCAATCCGGATGAAATATCGTATGCTCAAAGCGAATTTCATTGCCGCAATACTCACATTCACCAATTGGTTCCTCAAGATCGTCGCTTCCTATGTATTCCCATCCCGAGGTGGGCATAACTCTTCCATGTTCTTCTGCGTGGCAATGTTGGCACAGGGTAATCAGGTACTCGTCTGGATACTCCCATGCTTTCTTTCTTTTTTCGTAATGAAGATGATGAACCTGCAACTTTGCCTCATCTTCTGATCTGCCACAATGAGCGCACTTATGACCGTCTCTTTCTATGATGCGATTCCTTACAGACTTCCAATTCTTTGTTCTATATTCAGAAAAATCAATTTTCATGTAATCATTATCCACTCATAAAGTTTGAATGCAGTTCAGTGGTTTATTTAGAGTCCTATCAGTCTTCGGCTCTCTTTCTTGTTCTATGCCACAAATGAGAGAACTCGGTACTTACAAAATTTCAATCCAAGACTCATCAAATCCGATGTTTTCTAAAGCTATTTCCTGCGTCAACAGAGGTGGGCGTTTTACTCGAAACCTGATAGCATCGTCCGGAACAACGGAGTGAATCGTGAATTGTGAACCATGTGGTTGCCATGTAAAACATTTTTCGTTCGTACGTTTATGAAATGCCTCAAAATTACCGCGTTCGTTTTCTTTCCACTCATAATCACTGATGCGGAAATGCTCAAGATATTCCTCATACATTACAAACTCGGTAAGGTCGTAGTTCCGGATCAATACATTAACACGAATTCTAGGATGGTGTGCTTGAGCAATGTCAACACGTCCGTTCCATATTCCAAGGACAGCATCACCTGTCTTCTGCACATCATCGTGGGGATCCTCAATGCCATAAGAAAAATCAGGCGAATTTCTGCCACTTATCAGACGCACGTTCGCGGTTGTAAACGGACTGTTTGCCTTAACCGTTTTTGCAGACCACGCAGTAGTTTCTGTAGCCAAATCGGTTATTCCTACAGGCTTTGCATAATGCTCTCCACCAACTGCATCGGCAAGGATGTCACCCCAGTCATCACCTGTAATATCCTTGCGTCCGGTATGGGCACGATAAACAATTCCCTTGGCGATATTGGTTATTATTTCTTGTGGAACTTGCCCGAGTGGGTAAAGTTCAGAGATGAGATTACGTGAATCTCTTAATCGTGGTTGTTTCATATCAATTGAACTATTTTGCCGGCGACAGCTCTAATCATAGGAACCGCCACCGAATTTCCTGTCTGTTTACGAATTTCTGTGTGTGAAACAACAATATTGAAGTTGTCGGGGAACCCCTGCAATCTCAGCAATTCCCTTGAAGAAAGACGTCGATAACCGTTAACCAGCAGATAATTGTACGAGGCTCCAGTTCTCAATGCACAAGCATAAGGTAATACCGAAATATTACCACTCTTATTCTCGTGCCAAATAGAAGGATAGAATACATCCTTTCCATCAACTCTTCTTTTACGTTTTGCCTGTATTTCATCTGAAGCAATCAGTGATTCTTCAATATTCTCCTCCGGCTCCAGGATGTTACCTAAACTATAGGGGATTTTGTCAAAGTCAAAGTTGAATCTATTGGCAGCTTCTTTATCTGAAAAACCAACAATGATTACCCGCTCACGCTTCTGAGGCAGCCCAAAATCAAGAGCATTCAACACTTTCCATTTTACGTGATATCCAAGTTTATCCAAGGTTTCCAAGATGACTTTGAAAGTCTTTCCCCCATTATGCGATACGAGTTGTTTTACATTTTCAAGAAGAAACGCTTTCGGATGGTGGTAATCAAGAATTCGAGCAACCTCAAAAAACATTGTACCGCGGATATCATCAAAACCTTTCATTTTTCCCATAATGGAGAATGCCTGACAAGGGAACCCTGCGAGCAAAATATCATGGTGAGGTATAAAATCTGCACTTATCTTTGTAATATCTCCAAAAGGGATTTCTCCGAAATTACTTGTGTATGTGGCTTGGGCCGCCTTGTTCCATTCTGAAGAGAATACACATTTCCCACCAAGTTCTCCGAACGGAATACGGATACCTCCAATCCCGGCAAATAAATCAATGAATGTAAATTGGGGATTTTTGGGAGCTGGGAACGGCACATCGAACAAATCTTGAAAAAGATTAAGTTGAACAGCATTGTCACATAACACATTAGTATATTCGTCATCGTATTCTGGATGGATAGACGAAATGTATTGATACAAGCGTTTCTTTGCTGTCCTTTCTTTCCCTTTAGGCAAGTCGGAATTATGTAGAAAATGTGAAATCATAGCCATACGGTTATAGCTTGACTCATTACCGTAGATTTTAATTTCAATTTTATCTTCCCCAAGCGATGCTGTGTATGCCTTTTCAGGATAATTGAGGAGGTCAAATATTTTATTCTTTGTTAACATTACAAAAGTTCTACTTTCAAAGGTATTATTTCTTCTTATCCAACTCCTTGACCTCCCAGTGGCCATTCTGTGTCCATCCTATCCACGTGATTTCATAGGATTGGCGCAGACTTCTCAAGTCTCTTTTCAAGGTGGTCAGAGATATATTGAATTGAGCTGCCAAATCTTCTTTGCTGATTGTCGGTTTTGCAATTATAGTTTCCAGCAGTCCGCGGTATCTTTTGGCTAGTTTTTCTTGGGGGCCACTTTGGGGGCCATGTTGAGGGCCACTTTGCGAGCCGGTATTGCCAATGTCTTTATTATCAATTAGATATTGGGGGCCACTTTGGGGGCCATTCGCATTGGTCCTCTTCCTCCAGATGATGGATATGAAATGGTTCTGTTCCTGCTTGTATTCAGGTGCAGGAAGGCCTGCTGCCACGCAGGTCTCGACAACATCGGTGGTACCTGTCCCAAGCCTCTCGATATATCCGGCAAGATATGCAGGGAGGGCGATAATCGGATGCGCCGGAATGGAGTTGTGTACACCTTTCAAGCTGTCCAGGGTGAGCCCTTGGGGAAGAGTCCCAGGATTCCAGACTTCGAGTCTGTCCTTGAAAAGCATCACTTCAACACTTGCATTGCTTTCGTTCTGACAGTGGACAATGGCGTTCACAATCACTTCGCGCACTGCCTTGATAGGAATCTCGTATTCAACATCGACAGCTGCCTTGTTGTGAACACTCACCGCAGCATCGATATGCTGCATCACGAAACCGACAGCTTCATCAACAAGTTCAAAGATGCTGCCTCTGAATGTCTGATA
>NZ_JBAELF010000033.1:0-2060 GCF_056211015.1 Candidatus Egerieousia sp. | reverse complement strand
GGTTCCGTAGTTGGCTATGATGCCATCCCTCAGCACTTCAAGGATAATCTCGAACTCCACGATGTCATTATCCATGTGGCCTATGACCTGTACAGAGGCGAAACAACGAAATTTTACTAAAACAATGAATAATCAACACAGGCAGGTAAAAGGATAAAACATGGACCAACAATACATCCCACGGCTGACTGAAGCATATCGGCGTGGATACGAGAAAAAATATGCGGGAGCCAAAGATGCTCCTGAAATGAAACTCCACTACTTCAAGGCGAAGGAAGACTTGCCACGTGTGCAGGTGGTGTTGAGCTTTTTGCAGGGGATCATTCCTGCAGGACAATGCAATTCGTTGCTTGATGTAGGCAGTGGCAGGGGTGTGTTCCTCTTTCCCTTGCTAAGGGACTTCCCGGAGCTTGAGGTCACGAGCCTCGACATACTTCCACATCGTGTAGCGCTTCACGAGTGCATCCGCGAAGGCGGAGTAACGAATCTGCATCCATTGCAGGAAGACATCTGCACCTGGGATGCTCCTGACAAGTCGTTCGATGTGGTGACAATGCTTGAGGTGATGGAGCATATCCCGAATACATTGGCTGTTGTCAAGAACGCTATCCGATTGGCAAGGAACTATATCATAGTGTCTGTGCCGTCAAAGCCGGACGACAACCCGGAACATATTCATCTTTTTTCCAATGATGACTTGAAACGCTTATTTTTGGAGAACGGATGCAGTAAAGTTAAATTCATGTCCGTCACCAATCACCGCGTGATGGTGGCATACCTTGACTGAGAACAATATGGATACGATAATAAAATACCCCCGCACTCCTCACATTCAGGGGTCGAGACTCCAGCCGGGAGACGAAGACCTGAGCCAGCGCCCGTTCAGCGACATTTCCGGCCGTCACGTTGTGCTGGAGGAAAAAATTGATGGTGCCAATTGTGCAATATCGTTCTCTGAAGACGGGCAACTCCGCCTTCAGAGTCGCGGTCATTTCCTTACGGGAGGCTATCGCGAGAGGCATTATGACCTTCTGAAGCAGTGGGCCGCGGTTCACAGCGATGCGCTGTACGCTGTCCTTGGCCACCGCTACATAATGTATGGAGAATGGATGTATGCCAAGCACAGCATTTATTATGACAGCTTGCCTCATTATTTTATGGAGTTCGATGTGCTGGACAGAGAAACTGGCGGTTTCCTTGATACACCATCGCGTCACTCTCTTTTGAATCCGCTTCCTATATGCCACGTTCCGGTTCTTGCTGAAGGAGTGTTCAAGAGTACGGAGGACATTCTTCAATATCTCGGCGACTCCAAATATATCTCTTCCGAGCACATTGCTCATTTGCGGGAAGATGCCCTTAAACTGGGCCTGGACGCAGACAGAATATGCCGCGAAACGGATTCGTCCCGCACAATGGAGGGAATATACATAAAAGTTGAAGAAGGAGGAGAAGTCGTGGACCGTATGAAATACGTCCGCAACTCTTTTCTTCAGACAGAAGCTACACCGGAAGGGAACTGGCTTGACCGCGCTATCATCCCGAACCGGATTATCGGAACGATTGACGACCTGTTCGCCCAATGATTGATTTCGAGCGCATAGAGAACACTGTCCTTGCCGGATTTGAAACGGCAATGCGTAAGACCCCGCAACCACCGGAGTTTCACGCAGAAGGGGACGTATATACCCATACGATGATGGCCGTCGAGGCTCTGGAATCAATGCCGGAATATGACGCGTTGAGTCTCAGGCAGCAGCATATCATCCGGATTGCCCTCCTGCTTCACGACATAGGGAAGATAAAAACCACGACGCTTGTCGGAGGGCAGTGGCAAGCCCCGCATCATTCTTCCACCGGCAGCCGTATGGCCAGAGAGCTCCTATGGAAGGAATATGGACTTTGTGGAGAAAAAGAGCTGATGCAGGTGCGTGAGGCAATCTGCCTGCTGATTCGCTACCATTCCTTCCCGCCGCACGCAATAGATATGGAAGATTGCGCTTTGCGCCTGCATAAAATCGCTTCCAACTGCCTCCTTGCGCCTGATTTCTCGCTCAGGA
>NZ_JBAELF010000032.1:0-15176 GCF_056211015.1 Candidatus Egerieousia sp. | reverse complement strand
TTGATTGCTATTTGAGAGCATTGGGCGGCTTACATAGTAGTACGCCATCCGTTTTCTTTCAAAGAAACAGGGTATCCATTCCTTTCGAAAATAAATACCCTGTTGTAATAAAGCATCGAGAGCTTGCCTCTTCTCAATAGCTAAAAATCATATCGTTAATGCAAAGGTATAAACTTTTTTTGATTTGATAGCGAATTTGAAAAAAATAATAAAAAGCCGGTGCCTCCGGATGGCTTGCAAAAACATGAGAGAGCGACTCTCTTATGAAAATCCATTACAATGTAAGTATAGCTAAAATATTCCTTTTTTATAAATTATGCTCATTTATGGAAGAATGGAAAACATATAAACTTGGTGAGGTATGTTCTAGATTGAAAAGTGGTAAAAGTATTTCCTCTTCTCTAGTAACTCCTTATGGGAAATATCCAGTTATCGGAGGTAATGGAGTGCGTGGTTATGCTGTCCAAAGCAATTTAAAAGGGGAATGTGGCGTCATAGGTAGGCAGGGAGCATATTGTGGTAATGTAAGATATTTTAATGGCTCTGCATACATGACAGAGCACGCAATAGTGGTCGTTGGAAATGAGAAAGCAGATACCAATCTGCCCAACCTGGCTTATCTGTTCAGACTCTATCTAAACAAGAGATCTCTTTGCCATCGATATCCACTCAAAAGCGAGTTTCTGCTATTCTAAAAAGCTTAGATGGTAAGATTGCTCTCAACAACCGCATAAATCATAATTTAGAGGAGCAGGCGCAACCGATTCTTGATAAATCTATCAAAAACTTGAAAGAAAATACGAAACTTCAACAACTCAGAGATTCATTACTGCCACGCCTTATGTCAGGCGAATTAACTTGTTAAATTCTCACATACATTGTTGTTGCAAATTCGGGAAGAATGGACTACATTTGCAATGCTTAAGGCTCCTGTATCCTTTACAAGGATGCGGATTAATAGGGAATCAGGTGTGAATCCTGAGCAGTACCCGCTGCTGTAAGTTCCAGAAGAAGTTCGGCTTCTAAACCACTGGGTAATACCGGGAAGGTGCCGAAACTGGGAACAAGCCAGAAGACCTGCCTTCAAGCTTTTGACATATCAACCTGCGGGAGCACGGGATAGATGACATCTGGCACTTTGTGTGCCGTGTATTCGTTCATAATATTTGCCCCTGCGGAATATGTCCGGTTACTAACTTCAGAAGCTTTTGAAACGGCTTCTGCAAAAAGGACACGGCTTATGATCTCGTTTGCGGCGGGCTTATTTCTATCATTTTCCACAGCGATGGCTTTTCTGCCAGCCTTTGCGTCTTCCACAGCGATGGTGCTTTCACCAGCAATTGCCTTATCACAAACATTTACTTGTCAAGACCTTATTCCAGCATCCGGGCGGGAAAAGAAGCCTAAGCAGGATACCGATACCCTTAATGCGGCTGTTGTTACCGCAAGGGCGGTGCAGGGCGTAAGCGTACCGCAGCAGAGGCTTTCCGGCGAGCAGCTGCAGGCACTTTCCACAAGCAGCGTTGCCGATGCAATGAAATTCTTTGCCGGAGTACAGATAAAGGATTACGGCGGGCTCGGCGGGCAGAAAACAATAAACGTACGTTCGCTGGGTACCCAGCACACCGGTGTATTCATAGACGGCATAAGAATCACCAACTGCCAGAACGGAACGGTTGACCTTGGCAAATACTCGCTGGTGAACATGGAGTCTGTGGAACTGTACAATTCCAACAAACTGGCTCCTCTTATGACAGCATCCGAATATGCCTCGGCCTCAACGGTTTACCTGAAAACAAAGAGACCTGAGAGCAGCAAGCTGAATGCCCGATATTCATACGGCTCGTTCAACAGCCACAAGGCCCAGCTGCACGGCTCTTACAAGGACCGCTTCTTTGCGGATGTTGAGTACGACCATTCGGACGGCAATTATCCATTCTCGTATCATTCCGAATATGAAGATACCACAGGCGTCAGGAAAAATTCTGACATTACGTTCGTAAGGGCCGAAGGAGGGTATTTCACGGACCATTTCTCATCCCACATATATTTCTACTCGTCTGACAGGGGCTTGCCGGGTGGAATCGTCAGGAGACTTTCGGACAAGTTCGGTGACATTGGCCGTGAGAAGGACATCAATACATTCGCCCAGGCCGGCTACAGCAATTCCTGGGGAGGACACTCGCTCAAAATCAATGGAAGGTATGCGTACGATTACCTGCACGTGAATACGGATGTCCCTGAAAACCAATTCGTCCATTACAATAATGAATATACCCAGCAGGATGCATATCTCGGCCTTGCCTACTCGCTGAAACACAAATGGATGACTCTCTCCATTTCACCGGATATCAGATACTCGGACCTGAGCTGCAATGTTTACGGAATGTCGTATGTGCACAGGCTGGATTTCAAGACAGTTGCTGACCTGCGTTTCAAATACGGAGGCTTTGACCTTGATGCATCGCTTCTTTTCACCAATGTGAAGGACCATTCAAAGATGCAGACCGCACAAAGCCTGAACAGATTTTCGCCAACATTCTTTCTATCGTACAAGTTCAACGAAGCTTTCACCCTGCGCTCTTTCTATAAAAGCATTTTCCGTGCGCCCACACTCAATGACCTGTATTACACACACGTGGGCCGCCGTAATCTCAAGCCTGAAGTCACAAGGCAGTTTGATTGCGGAATAAGTTTCAATGCCAGCGGAAAGAAAGGAAACGATTTGAACGTACAGCTGGATTATTATCACAATTCTGTAAGCGACAAGATAATATGCGTCCCCAATGGTGGCGCGTACGATTGGAAGATGATGAACCGCGGCTATGTGGTCACAAACGGCGTTGACCTGTCTGCAAGATACAGCAGGGAACATTGGTCCGCTTTTGTGACAGCCACCTGGCAGGATGTGCGCGACCTTACTGACAAGGAGGATGAAAGCTCGTATAATCATCAGCTGCTTTACTCGCCCGAGTGGTCCTTTTCGGCTGTTCTTTCCGCCTTTTATAAAGGATTTACGGTGTCGCTTTCTCATATGTACTGCTCCGAGCGTTACTGGACTTACGCCAGTGGCGAGGACATACTTCCGCAGTACAACTGCACGGACATAAAGCTTCAGTACCATCGCAGGTGGATGACAATAAGTCTGGAGTGCAATGACCTGTTCGATGTGAGGTATGAGCTGGTTCAGAGGTGGCCTCTGCCGGGCCGCCGCTTCACCCTGGGGGTTGTTTTTGAATTCGGGAAATAGTTTCAATCAATAAAAATTTTGTGTTATGTTAAAAAAATCATTTGTTCGCCCTCTGTTTCTAAAGGCTGCTGCGTGCAGCTGGGGCAAGTTGTGTTCCATATTGATGATTGCAATTTCACTGGCTGCCTGCAGCAAGGAAACAGAGGCTCCTGTTCCGGATCCGATAGATCCGCCTATGGAAGTTCACGAGAAAATCATCCTTCTGAACGAAGGGAACTGGCAGTCCGACAACGGCCAGCTCTCTTTCATTGAAAATCATGAAATTACGAACGGCTGGTTCAAGGCCATCAATGGTGTGAAGCTCGGTGACACACCTCAGCACATTGTAAGAATCAATGACAACCTGCTGGCAATCTCCGTAAACTGGTCAAATATCATCCATTTCATAAAGCCAACGGGAGAACTTGTTGCCTCCACGGAGAATGTCCCGAACTGCCGCTATATGGCCACCGACGGTCTTAAATACCTGTACGTTACGTCCTACGCACATCAGACCGCTCTTGGTGAGGAGTACGAGAAAGGTTATGTGGCCAGGATAGACATTGACAGCCATTGCTTAACGGCAACCTGCGAGGTGGGCTATGAACCGGAGGGTATTGCCTATTATGAAGGCAAACTCTATGTTGCCAACACAGGAGGCTACGCTTTTTCTGAAGGTCACGATTATGAAAACACCATTTCCGTTGTTGACGCCGCATCAATGAAAAAAGTACAGGATGTTGAGATTCTGCGCAGTCCGGGCGGTGAGCGTGTTGTGAACCTTTACGGAAATCTTTCCCAGAACGGGAGCTATCTCTGCATAAATTCCGCAGGAGACTATATGAGCTGCCCGGCAGCCACGGTAATCTTCAATTGCAAGGACTGCTCATACACAGTATATGATTTCCCAAGCACTTACAACACAGCCACCATCGACGGCAATTTCTTCTCAGTAGGTTCGGATTTCTCATACGAAACCTACGAATACCAGTACTTTTACACCACGATAGATCCGCTGAACGGTGAGGTTCACTCCGGCTATCTGCTGCCAGGCAGTCTGGTATCAGGTTCCGATGTTGAGGAAGTACTGGCTAAGATGGACAATCCTTATTGCGTTTATCAGAACCCTTACACAGGCCATCTGTACATAACGGATGCAGGCTCGTTTGCTTCTGCCGGCAAAGTATATGAATTTGACGAGGAAGGACATCAGGTTGGCGAACCCTTGAAATGCTATATCTGTCCAGGTCACATGATAGCAATACCATAATTTTTTTCTTGTTCAACAGCCCGTTCTTCTTTCTTTTTCTCTTGGAAAGTAATAAATTTACAAGTTAAAATTGAAGAAGTACGGGCTTATGAAAAACAATGTTTTCCTTCTTTCACTTGCGATAGTTATTTCACTGTCTTTCAGTGCTTTTGCACAGACTTCCGTTGCTGAGGTCCCAAGCGGTTCCAATGATGTTCAGCCAGTAGCCATCAGTCAGCATGTCATGGCACCTTCCACAATACGTGGAACCTGGTCCGATGGCAGCCCTATGCGAGCGGACGGTCCTTACCTGATTTACGGAGACAATCTTGATGTGAGGAAGATAAGCATTGACACCCTTGGCCATCTGCATGACGGAATCATGCACGACCCGCGCGTTGGCACAGTGTTCAACGTGTTTTCAGACAATGCGGAATATGAGTTTCAGATAAAACTGCACCCGATTGCAAGGCCTGCCTGGAAATGCGAGGCAGCGGAGAAGATACTCGTTCTTTCAGATCCTCACAGCAATTTCAAATGCTTTGTATCATTGCTTCAGGGCAACGGAGTCATTGACAAGTACCTCAACTGGACATACGGAAAGAACCAGCTTGTTATCATAGGCGATGTATTTGACCGTGGAACCGACGCCACGCAGATTTTCTGGCTGATATACCAGCTCGAGCAGGAAGCTGCCGATGCCGGCGGCCAGCTTCATTTCCTGTACGGCAATCACGAGCCTATGGTGCTTTCCGGAGACATACGCTATACAAACAGGAAATACAAGAATCTTGCGGACACTCTTGGAATGGAGTTCAGGAAGCTCATGGGACCTGACACCGAGCTCGGACGCTGGCTTGCCACACGTAATACAATGATGGTCATTGGTGACAATCTGTTCGTACACGCCGGCATTTCACAGGAATTCCTGGACAGGAACTATTCAATACCTCAGGTCAACGAAATGATTTCAAAAGGCCTGTTCATGACCAAGGACGAGAGGAAAGCCAACAAGGAAATGTACTTCCTCTTCAAGACTTATGGCCCTATCTGGTACAGAGGTCTTGTTTACAGCAAGAAGAAATACCATCCTGCAAGTATGGAAACCGTGGATGCCGCACTCGCCAAATATGGAGTGAACAGGATTTTTGTTGGCCATACCATATTCAGGAAAGTTAAGACATTCTACAAGAAGAAAGTCATAGCTGTTAATGTAAGCAACAGGGAGAATATGGAAAAGGGGCGGAGCCGCGGTGTCCTCATAGAAAACGGCACATACTACAGCGTTGGTGACCACGGTGTAATGTGCAGGTTGCTTTCAGTTAAAAAGAAATAACTTCCAGTATTATGATAACGTTTTCAATAGCATTGGCAGTCCTGATTCTGGGCTATTTCACCTACGGCAAGCTGGTGGAACGCCTTTTCGGTGCCAATGACAAGAATCCGGTTCCGGCCAGTACACTTGCAGATGGTGTTGACTATGTAGCCCTGCCTACCTGGAAGGCATTCATGATACAGTTCCTGAACATAGCCGGCCTGGGACCTATCTTCGGTGCGATAATGGGAGCCAAGTTCGGAACCTCGTCATATCTGTGGATAGTTTTCGGAACAATCTTCGGTGGAGCCGTACACGACTATTTTTCCGGAATGCTCTCATTGAGGAACAAGGGAGCAAGCCTGCCTGTAATAGTTGGCAAGTACCTTGGAAAGGGTCTGCAGAACGTATTCACCGTGTTCGCCATAATCCTTCTGGTTCTGCTCGGTTGCGTTTTCGTTTCCCAGCCTGCGGACATACTTGCCAGACTTACGCCGGATACTCTTGACCTGAATTTCTGGCTCGTTGCAATTTTTGTATATTACTTTGCCGCCACGCTTTTCCCTATAGACAAGCTGATAGGCAATTTATACCCGATTCTCGGAGGCATTCTCCTGTTCATGGCAATTGGTATTCTTGCTGTCCTGTACTGGAACCAGCCCGATCTGCCTGAAATGTGGAACGGTTTCGGAACCAAATATGAAAGCAACAGCATATTCCCCATGATGTTCATTTCCATTGCCTGCGGTGCCGTGAGCGGTTTCCACGGAACACAGTCTCCAATGATGGCGCGCTGCGTGAAGAGCGAGAGGAAAGGACGCCTTGTGTTTTACGGAGCAATGGTATGTGAAGGAATAGTTGCATTGGTATGGGCCGCAGCGGCAACAGTGTACTATCAGGAAAACGGTGCAGGCGATACAGCTGCGCTTGTTACAATGAACATCTCAAAGGAGTGGCTGGGCGGAATAGGCGGCCTGATTGCCATTATAGGCGTGGTTGCAGCACCTATCACATCCGGCGACACAGCCTTGAGGAGCGCAAGACTTGTAGTGGCCGATACATTGGGTTTCACTCAGAAAGGTATAATCAATAGACTCATCATATCCATTCCGCTTTTCGTGATTACACTGCTGGTTCTAATGACCAGCTGCCAGCACAGCGAGGGCTTTGCAAAAATCTGGAGATATTTTGCAGGAAGCAACCAGCTGCTGGCCACATTCACATTCTGGGCTGCAACGGTTTATCTTTGCAAAGTGGGCAAGAACTACGCCATCACCCTCATACCGGCGCTGTTCATGACAATGGTCGTAAGCACCTACATAATGATGTCTCCTGAATGCTTTGAACAGCCTTGGTACATCTCATACCCTGCCGCCGCACTCCTCACCCTCAACTTCCTTCTTGTTCTACTGCGATGGAAATATCATTATAATATGAAATTCCCTAGGAAGTCACGCCAGAAACCTGATAAAACCATACTTTCATGACATATAGAAAATTATTCATCACTATCGCCAGTGTATTGTTATTAAGCACAGGCACAGCCTTCTCAGCGGATGAGGGCATTCAATATTTCATAAACAACCCCAATCCTCAGTTGAGCGCAAAGGTACCTAGTCCGTACCAGGTTCTGGGTTACAACATAGGGGAGTGCTACCCTGACTGGGGGAATGTCCTGCTCTATATGGAAAGCCTGGTCAAAGCTTCGGACAGGACTGCAATCAAGTATTTTGGAAGGAGCTATCAGAGAAGACCTTTCGTGCAGCTGTGCATTTCATCGCCTGAGAACATCAGGAATCTGGAGAGCATAAGGGAAAGGCATCTGAAAGTCATTTCGGATATAAAGGAAGGCAAGGCTGCGGATGCAGGGAATCTGCCAGTTGTTGTTGACCTTATGGCTTCGATTCACGGAAACGAGGCGTCCGGTGTAGGTGCAGCAATCAATGCCGCCTATTATTTCACAGCTTCCAACGACCCTGAAGTTGTGAAGATGCTTGAGAATACAATCATAATAATAACTCCCGGTCTGAATCCTGACGGAATCAACAGATTCGCCACCTGGGTGAACACCACCGCAAGCGTGCATCCGGTTGCAAACCTTGATTCAAGGGAGTTCAGCGAACCTTGGCCGAGCAGCAGGACAAACCATTACTGGGCTGACTGCAACCGTGACTGGATGAGTATCCAGCATCCCGAGGGCGAGAACGATATGATAATGTACAGGTACTGGATGCCTAATGTTGTGCTTGACATGCACGAGCAGGGAGACACCCAGAGCGGTTTCTATTTCAGCCCCGGAGATCCCGGACGTACTTACAGGTACATTCCTCAGAAGAATCAGGATTACACGCTTGAGATATCACGCAATACCGCCCGCGCCCTTGATCAGAAAGGCACGCTGTATTTCAGCCGTGAAGGATATGACGATTTCTTCATAGGCAAAGGCGCGGCATACGGCGATATTCTGGGTTCAGTTTGCATTCTTCACGAGCAGGGTGCTTCAAGAGGACATCTGCGTCCTACAAAGAACGGAATGCTGTCATACAAGGCAACGGTAAGGAACCAGACAGTTGCTGCAATAAGCGTGGCTGAATCCGCTTACAGAATGAAGGACAAGCTGCTTTCATACAGGAAGGATTTCTATTCGAAGCAGGAGAAGGACGCTACGGCGGATCCTGTGAAGGCTTTCCAGTTCACTGCTCCTGACAACGGTACAGGCTGTCAGTTTATTGACCTGATGCTCAAGCACGGAATAAACGTGTATGAGAATGCGGCCTCTGACGGCAGTTATGTGATACCTTTTGCAGGAAACAACTATTATCTCATAAGGGCTTTCTTTGATAACGAGACTTCCTTTGCCGACAGTACCTTCTACGATGTTTCAACCTGGACACACGCCCATGCGTTCAATCTCAAGGTCAGGAATTTGTCGTCTGTTAAAGGAAAGATTGGAAAGAAAGTTGAAAGTGCGCAATTGAAAGCAGGCAGCGTGATAGGAAATGTGAGTTCAGTAGGTTACGCATTTGAAACAAAGGAGTTCCATGCTCCATACGTTGTGAACAAACTTATGGCCCGCGGCCTTGTTACAAGAGTTTCCGACAGGGCTTTCAATTACAAGTTCAACGGATTTGAAAAGGAATTCTCTGCAGGAACGGTTGTAATTCCTGTAGCAAACCAGCCTCTGGATGCAGAACAGATACATTCACTTATGACCGAACTTGCAAGGAAGAGCGGCGTGGACATCTATTCACTCCAGACAGGAATGATGGGAGACAAGGACCTTGGAAGCGATATCTTCATGAACATCACTGCACCTGAGATTGCCATTATTGCAGGACGTGGCATGAGCGTTCCCCAGACTGGCGAGATATGGCACCATCTTGATGTGAGATATGACATGGCCCACACGCTTATTGATTATTCTACACTTGAGAAGGTGAATCTTTCAAAATACAATGTTATTGTACTCGCCGACGGTCAGCCTTCTTCCCTCACACCTGAAGGATGGCTTGAAAAGCTGAATTCCTGGGTGAAGGCAGGTGGTACTCTCATTGTTACAGGCAAGGCTTACCACATTTCCAACAAGGCAAAGCTTACCGATGTCAAATATGAGAAGGTGGGTTCTGCAGACGGGCTCATAGTGAATGCGGACATCAGGGGCAAAAGAAGTCCTCTTGGATGGGGCCTCGGAGTGCAGTCAATGCCGGTTTACAAGATGCACGCATACAGATACAGTTCGGAGAACGGTTATGCACTTCTCAAGTATGCAAAGGAACCTTACATTTCAGGTTGTGTTGCAAAGTCCGCTCTGGAGAAATTCGCAGGCACACCTGCCGCTCTTCTGTTCGAGGAGGGACGCGGAAGAGTCATATTCTTTGCCGATGATATGGTATGGCGCTCATACTGGCTTGGCAGCTCAAGGATACTCACGAACGCTATACTCTTCAGGGAGTGTTTGTAACGGATTGAAATATTTTTAATTATCACAAATATATGAAGAAACTTCTTAACATTGCGCTTGCAGCCCTTGTGCTGGTAGCGCTCAGTGCGTGCTCAAGCCGCTATGAAACGGTCAAGAACGACCCGCTTGGCACAAAGATTTACACCTTGGACAATGGCTTGAAGGTATTCATGTCCGTGAACAAGGAACAGCCTAGAATCCAGACTTACATTGCCGTGAAGGTTGGAGGAAAGAACGACCCATACGAGACAACCGGTCTTGCCCACTATTTCGAACACCTTATGTTCAAGGGAACTGAATCATTCGGTACAAGCAACTATGAGGCCGAGAAACCAATGCTCGATGAAATCGAGCAGTTGTTTGAAGTGTACAGGAAAACCACGGACGAGCAGGAAAGACTGGCCATCTACCACAGAATAGATTCAATCAGCTATGAGGCATCAAAGATTGCCATTCCTAACGAGTATGACAAACTCATGGCCGTGATAGGTGCAAACGGAACAAACGCATGGACCTCAATGGACGAGACAGTTTATACCGAGGACATCCCTTCAAACCAGATTGACAACTGGGCAAGGATTCAGGCGGACCGTTTCCGCAACAATGTGATCAGAGGCTTCCATACAGAGCTTGAGACCATCTATGAGGAGAAGAACATGTCCCTCACACAGGACAGCAGGAAAATATGGGAGGCTCTTGATGCGAATCTTTTCCCTAACCATCCATACGGAAGACAGACCGTGCTCGGAACACAGGAGAACCTCAAGAACCCTTCAATCACAAACGTAAAGAAGTACCACGATACATACTATGTTCCTAACAACATAGCAATCTGTGTATCCGGTGATTTCAATCCTGATGAGATGGTTGCGTCAATTGAGAAATATTTCGGCGACTGGGAGCCTAACCAGAACCTTCCAAAACTGGAGTTCGAACCTGAGCAGCCTATCACAGAGCCTGTAGTAAAGGATGTATATGGCCTTGAATCAGAATATATGGCACTTGGATGGAGACTTCCTGGAGCTGCAGCAGACCTCAAGAAGACGGCAATCTCACAGATAGCATCTTCAGTCATGCACAACGGACAGGCCGGACTACTTGACCTTGACATAGTTCAGCAGCAGAAAGCGCTTGCAGTATATGCAGTAGGCAGCATTCAGCCAGACTACAGCTCTTTCATCATGATGGGATATCCAAAACAGGGCCAGACACTCGAGGAAGTAAGGGCTCTTCTCCTTGAGGAAGTTGCGAAACTCCGTAACGGCGAGTTCGACGAGAACCTCCTCAAGGCTACCATCAACAACATAAAGCTCCAGAAGATGTATGAGCTTCAGGACAACTCTTCACGCGCAGTACAGTATGTGAATGCATTCATCAACGGCATTGACTGGAAGGATATGGCAAATGACATGGCGGTTTATGAAAGCGTAACCAAGGACGATGTTGTTGCCTGGGCTAACGAATTCCTTGCTGAGAACGCTTACGTGGCAGTGAACAAGCGTCAGGGCGAAGATACCACGGTACAGAAGATAGCCGCTCCTAAAATCACTCCTATAGCAACGAACAGGGATGCCCGCAGCGCTTTCCTTGACGAGATCCAGAACAGCACAGTCACTCCTATAGAGCCTGTATTCGTTGATTTCAACAAGGATATGTCAAACACGGCATTCTGCAATGGCGTGAACATGCTTTACAAGAAGAACGAAATCAATGATGTTTTCTCAATTGATTATGTATTCAATTCAGGTACCGCCAACGATCCTGAAATAGGTCTTGCTTGTGATTATCTCTCATATTTGGGAACAGAGGAGATGAGCGCCGAGGAGTTTGCAAAGAAAATGTACTCTCTGGCATGCAATGTAGGCTTCAGAGCTCAGGGGAATTATACAACCGTATCGGTATCTGGTCTTTCAGAGAATATGGAAGAGGCAATGACTCTTGTTGAGAATCTCGTTGCAAACGCCAAGGCCGATGAGAACATCCTGCTCAACTGCAAATCCGATCTGCTCAAGTCAAGATTCGATTCAAAGACCAGCCAGCGCGCCTGCTTCAGCGCATTGCGCAGATATCTGTCATTCGGTCCTGAATACATAGCAAAGAGCGTGGCAAAGAATGAGGCAATACAGGCTGTAACTTCAGAGGAACTGCTTGAAAAGATTCATAATCTGTATGGCAAGTCACACGAAATCATCTACTACGGACCTGCATCAGAGGCAGAGGTGAAGGATATATTGAGCCGGACTCACAAGGTTGCGGAGAATCCTGAGGAGCTTCCTGAAACACATACACCATACGTGCTTACAACAGATGCTTCCGTAATAATGGCTCAGTATGATGCAAAACAGATTTACTATCTGCAATGCTCCAACCGCGGTGAAAAATTCGATGTTGCAAACTCAGCTGAACTTGCTCTTTACAATGAGTATTTCGGTGGTGGAATGAACAGCATAGTATTCCAGGAAATGCGTGAGGCACGCGGCCTTGCATATTCGGCATACGCTTATCTGTATGAGCCTGACCATGCAAACGGTGACTACTATTACACAGCATTCATTGCAACACAGAACGACAAGATGCGCACAGCCATTGAGGCATTCGACGAGATCATCAACAATATGCCGGAATCAGAGGCAGCGTTCTCAGTTGCAAAGGAGGCTCTCATAGGACGTCTGCGCACTGAACGTACAACAGGCGAGAGCGTACTTTGGAAATTCCGCAGCTGCCGCAAACTCGGCTTGAGCGAGGTTCCTGAAAAACTCATATTCGAGAAAGTTCAGAACATGACACTTGCAGATGTAAAGGCGGCTCAGGAGAAATGGGTGAAGGACCGCAAGTATACATACGCAATCCTTGGTGACATCAAGGACCTTGACGTAAACTACCTCAAGACCCTCGGTCCGGTAAAGACCGTTTCACTCGAGGAGATATTCGGTTATTAAAATATTATCCCAAGCATAATGAAAATTTTGCTTTGGTTAAGAATAATCCGCCCACAAACACTGTTCGCCTCACTGGTGCCGGTGCTTGTGGGCTTGATTATAGCCCCAGGCTCCCAGCCTTCAGGAACATTCGAGCTGAATGCTCTCACAGCTGTCATTACGGTAATCTGTGCGCTGTCACTGCAGATTCTGAGCAACCTGATAAACGATTATTATGATTTCATCCGTGGCTCAGACAAGGCGGGACGTGCGGGATTCAAACGTGCTCTGGCAGAAGGTGAGGTGAGCGTGGAACAGATGCGCAGGGCCTGCTTCATCACACTTGCGGTGGCTTTGATAACCGGATTGTATCTTGTGATAGAGGGAAGCTGGCCAATACTTCTTGCCGGTGTGACGGCCATAATCTTCGCCTGGCTGTATACAGCAACATCACATTCCCTGTCGTATCTGGGCATTGCCGACATATTCGTGTTCCTGTATTATGGCGTGATTGCCTCCTGCGGAACAACTTATCTGCAAACCCACACTTTCTGCCTGACCTCATTCCATGCAGGAGCGGTGTGCGGACTAATATCAATGTGCGTGCTCATGATCAACAACCTGCGTGACATTGAGTCAGACCGTGCCGCAGGCAAGAGAACACTTCCGGTAAGACTCGGCAAGCATGGTGCGGAGGCGGTAATGGCCGTTGAGGTTCTTTTAATGCCCCTTTTCGCATATCTGGCCTTTGGCTTGAGCATACCAATGCTGATAGGCCCCGCAGCCCTTATACTGTTTGTTGCCGTCCTGAAAGCCCGGGGCACACAGTATAACAAATGCCTTCTGTGCACAGGCTTGATGAATGTTCTCTATTATATCCTGATAGCCTTATAACTGTCAGGTTGAATATTTTTTACAATAATACTGGCAAATTGGTTTGCCGGCTTGATTTTTGTATATTTGTAGGAATATAAATCTAATAAATACAATTATGGCATACGAGCATAAGGAAGGACAGGGTTCACTGTTCAGGAATGAGAAGCAGAATGACCGCCAGCCCGATTACAAGGGCACGATTGTTATAGCGGGGAAAACATACGAGGTGGCAGCGTGGGAGAGAACCTCACAGCGCGGAACTTCCTACCTGAGCCTGCAGGCATCTGAGCCAAGGGTCAGGGGTGATCAGGGTGCATCATACGGTTCCGGCCAGTCCGGACGCTATGGGAGCAGTGCATCACCATCGCCAGTGCCTGTACCACCACCTCCTGTAGAAGAGTTCCAATCCACTGATGATCTGGAAGACCTGCCGTTCTGATATGGGGCATCAAAGGATACGGGCTGTGTGGTATGTATCCGGGAAGGTGTTGCTGCCATTGGCTCTGGTGTTGATGCTAATAGCTGACGCACAGGCACAAGTGCTTACATATAGAATCACTTCTTATCGTATAGGTTCGTTCCATGCTCCGGGCTGGGGCTGGTCATCTGTCACATACGGAAAAGCCAGACAGATTGAAGAGGGGTATATGGTAGTTGACACCGAGGAGCGTACTGTATTCTTTACGGCTCCTGAGGAGCAGAAATACAGATTCAGAGCTGTGGTCACTCCTCAGTGGGAACTCCATCTTCATGGCTGGCAAACGGCATGTCTCCCAATAGAGGATATTAAGTTCGGCAGCAGATGCATACTTGACCTCATTCAGAATGACAAGGGTCAGCTGGCAGGTGTCTGTGTGATTGACGGAGTGAACGTTTACCGTTACGATTTGAAAACAAAGCCTTAATTTATTTCTGTTTTCCAGAGTCCGTGCAGGTTGCAGAACTCGTAAACGGCTACCGGTTCGTCGTTGCAGATGGTGAAGACCGCCTCAGCCTTATCCTCTGGCTTGAGATAATGGATCTGGCCTCCGTTCCTGGTCTCCAGATAGATGAATACAATGTGGTGCTCAATCATCATAGGGTGTGGTGTTGAACCAACCTTTGCCTTGATAGTGTGCTCATCAAGGAATTCCACTACAGGGAGATGCTTTTCATAAACACCGCCTACGGTGTCAGGAATCAGTTCCCTCATCGGATTGCCGCAGCATACTGGTGTAACGCCGCTGTCAACTACTTTTACGACAACGTTTCCGCATGTCGAGCAAAGAAAAAATTTTGTTGCCATAATGTTTAAGTTTTAATGATTAATAATTGGTGATTGATTTTCATACGAAAATTAATTGTGCCGTTTCTGGTTATTCCGGCGTTATTTGACTTGTTTTTAATACATTTTGAGCCAATGGCATAAAAAGAGAGAGCACTCACAAGGCTGCAAGTGCGAGGTTGACATCTTAGCAATTTTATGTTTTATACTGCCGAGTTGTATGTTGAATTTTCATACGCGTGCTCTTACGTCACAAACTTTGCCTCTCAGCAGTTGGGACCAGTTTCATTTGCGGACTCAGGATGTTCCAGTAAAAATCGGCCTGTTGATTAACTCAGTCCCCAGTTTTATGTGGTGTAGGCTA
>NZ_JBAELF010000031.1:0-40481 GCF_056211015.1 Candidatus Egerieousia sp. | reverse complement strand
GCATTCATATCAGGCATTTTGTCCTGAGCAATAGCTCTTACCTGTTCCCAGGTGATTGGAGCTACTTTTTTACGGTTGGACTCAGCTGAACCTTTCTGAATCTTTGCTACCTCCTTGAGCTGAACCGCTACAGGTGGCTGCTTGACCTCAAATGTGAAAGATTTATCTGTATAAACAGTAATGATTACCGGTAATACTTTGCCAGCCTTATCCTGGGTGCGTGCATTGAACTGCTTGCAGAAATCCATAATGTTCACACCCTTTGAACCGAGAGCCGGTCCTACAGGAGGTGAAGGATTGGCAGCACCACCCTTGATCTGCAATTTAATGAATGCGGCAAATTCTTTAGCCATAATAAAAAAAATTAATTTTTAACAACTTGAACAAAATTGAGTTCCAGAATGTTCTTTCTTCCGAAAATCTTGACCATTACCTTGAGCTTCTTCTTGTCTTCAAGAATCTCCTCAATGGTTCCATCAAATCCGTTGAAAGGACCATCTACAACTTTTACGTCTTCTCCAATTACAAATGGTGTGATATTCTCCTCCTCCTTGTCGATAAGTTCGTCAACTTTACCAAGCAGACGATTGACTTCAACGGCACGAAGCGGTGTAGGTTCAGTCTCCTTCCCACCCTGACGGTCAGAAAGGAAACCTGAAACGTGCGTAACGTTTCTGATTATATACTGAATCTCTCCTGTAAGGGCGGCTTCAATAAGAACATAGCCCGGGAAGAATATTCTCTCCGCGCTAACTTTTTTTCCATTCTTAACTTGATAGACCTTTTCGGTTGGAATGAGCACCTGAGTCACTTTTTCCTGAAGACCAAGTCTTCTGATCTCCTTTTCAATGTACTCCTTTGCTTTCTTTTCCTTACCTCCAACTACCCTGACAACGTACCATTTCAAATTTTCCGCCTCGCCCATTTCTAATACAAAATGTTATAAATCCAGCTCATGGTATTCTTGAAGAACATGTCAATAAGCATAATGACAACAGCAAGAATAAATGAAGCAATCATTACAAGGATGGCAGAACTCTGAAGAGAAGACCAACTGGGCCAGCTGACTTTCTGGGTCAACTCAACATATGAATCTTTGATATACGAAGTAATTTTGCTCATCACTTTTTTATTATGGATTTTCAATGGAAGCTTTGAAAATCCCTGTTAAAAAATAAACCAAACGTAACTTTGATTCTGGCAGGGGAAGCAGGATTCGAACCCACATCCGCGGTTTTGGAGACCGATGAACTACCCTTGTTCTATTCCCCTATAAGAGGTCTGCACCTTAAGTGCAGACCTTGATTTTTCAGTACAACGTATTAGTCAAGAAGCTTTGTTACCTGACCTGCACCTACTGTACGACCACCCTCGCGGATAGCGAAACGAAGACCTTCGTTAACAGCTACAGGGTAGATGAGCTCTACAGTAATTGTTACGTTATCACCTGGCATTACCATCTCAACTCCCTCTGGAAGAGCAATCTCTCCGGTAATATCCAATGTACGGATGAAGAACTGAGGACGATAGTGGTTGTGGAATGGAGTATGACGACCACCCTCTACTTTCTTCAATACGTAAATCTCAGCCTGGAATCTCTCGTGAGGAGTGATTGTGTTAGGACGTGCGATAACCTGACCTCTCTTGATCTCTTTCTTGTCGATACCACGGAGAAGCAAACCTACGTTATCACCAGCCTCACCCTGCTCGAGGATCTTACGGAACATCTCAACACCTGTTACAGTACTCTTCTTAGGCTCGTCACCAAGACCGATGATGTTGATTTCATCACCTACGTGGATTGTACCTGTCTCGATTCTACCTGTAGCAACTGTACCGCGGCCTGTAATTGAGAATACGTCCTCAACTGGCATAAGGAATGGTTTCTCGTTGTCACGTACTGGAAGTGGAATGTACTCGTCAACAGCTGCCATAAGTTCCATTACCTTGTCCTCCCACTGTGGGTCACCATTGAGTGCACCAAGAGCGGAACCACGGATAATAGGAGCATTGTCACCGTCGAAGTTGTAGAAGCTGAGGAGCTCTCTAACCTCCATCTCAACGAGGTCGATCATCTCAGGATCGTCAACGATATCAACTTTGTTCAGGAAAACAACGATTCTAGGAACGTTTACCTGACGGGCGAGAAGGATGTGCTCACGTGTCTGAGGCATAGGACCATCAGTAGCTGCAACAACGAGGATAGCACCATCCATCTGAGCGGCACCAGTAACCATGTTCTTTACATAGTCAGCATGGCCCGGGCAGTCAACGTGTGCATAATGCCTGTTCTCTGTCTGATACTCAACGTGAGCGGTGTTAATTGTGATACCACGCTCTTTCTCCTCTGGAGCGTTGTCAATTGAATCGAATGAACGCAACTCAGAAAGGCCCTTCTTTGCCAATACTGTTGTGATAGCTGCGGTTAGAGTAGTCTTACCATGGTCAACGTGGCCGATAGTACCGATGTTTACATGGGGCTTGTCTCTTTTAAAGGTTTCTTTTGCCATAATAGTAAAGCTTTATTAATTGATATTATATATACTTATAGAGCCGGTGGTGAGAATTGAACTCACGACCTCTTCCTTACCAAGGAAGCGCTCTACCCCTGAGCTACACTGGCCTGCTGGAGCGGAAGACGAGGTTCGAACCCGCGACCCTCAGCTTGGAAGGCTGATGCTCTACCAACTGAGCTACTTCCGCAAGCATAAAAAAAGTGGGGAGAGCAGGATTCGAACCTACGAAGGCGTGCGCCAGCAGATTTACAGTCTGCCCCAGTTGGCCACTTTGGTATCTCCCCGACTTGTTAAACTATTCAAAAAACTTTTCAGCCATTCAAAAAAAATAAATGACCGAGCATTTATTTCATGGAGCCGAAGAAGGGATTCGAACCCCCGACCCGCTGATTACAAATCAGCTGCTCTGGCCAACTGAGCTACTTCGGCATTTCCCTTTTTTTCGCTTGGGATTGCAAAGGTATGTTTTTCCTTTATTCCTACCAAATTTTTTTGAGAGAATTTTGCTATTTTTTTGAATATTTTCTGACGCAATTCCCTATTTCTTTGATATTGAGCCCGCTTTGCGAAAGGAGTTCATCAACGCTGCCATGCTGCACAAATCTGTCAGGCAAGGCGAGCGGAACTACAATGCAACGTTTCCCACGCTCGGACATCCATTGGCTCACGCAGCTGTGCAGACCTCCGTTCACAGTTCCGTCCTCTACGGTTATTACAGTGTCATACTTCTGCGACACATCCTCCAGAACCTCCTCGTCAACAGGTTTCAGGAAGCGCATATCATAATGAGCCGCATCAAGTCCGTCAAGAGCCTTCCTCACCCTGTTACCTATGGTACCTATCGATAGTACAGCAACATTCCCCGAACCGCTCCTGAGCATTCTGGCCCTGCCTCGTGCCACCGGTTCAGGTTCAGCGGACCAATCCATTTCATAGCCCTCACATGCCCCTCTTGGATACCTGATGGCCACGGGTCCTGCATATTCCTCACTTGTTGCGGAATACATCATTGCCCTGAGCTCGATTTCATCCAGCGGAGCCATTATTGTCATTCCCGGCACCGTACGGAGATAACTCAGATCAAAGGCACCGTGATGGGTGGCGCCGTCCTCTCCTACAATGCCTCCTCTGTCTATGCAGAAAATCACCTTGAGATTCTGAAGGGCCACATCATGGATAATGTTGTCGTATGCTCTCTGAAGAAAAGTTGAATATATGCAGCAGAAAGGAAGCATTCCGTTTGCAGCCAGCCCGGCAGAAAATGTCACTGCATGACCTTCGGCTATACCAACATCATAAACCCTGTCAGGGAACTTCTCCATCATCACGTCAAGGGAAGTACCTGAGGCCATGGCAGCTGTGATACCAACTATTGACTTGTTCTCCTGGGCAAGCTGAACCATGGTCCTGCCAAAGACGTTCTGATATTTCAACCTTCCATTGCCTGACTTTATCCGCTCACCTGTATTGTAATTGAATTTACCAGGTGCATGCCATACACAAGGATCGGCTTCTGCCGGCGCATAACCCTTGCCTTTTACTGTCATGACGTGCAGAATCTTCGGCCCCTTGAGCTCCTTTATATTCTGCAGTGTCATTACAAGCTGCTCAATGTCATTGCCATCAACTATTCCGAAATATCTGAAGCCAAGACTTTGCATAAGCAGGCCCCGTCTGAAGAAAACGCTCTTCAAACCTTTGACAATCTTCTGGATGAATCTCCTTATATATACATTCCCCAGCCTGTCCCAAACCTTGAGTTTCATACGGTTATAGGCAGGTGATGTGGAAAGTTTCAGGAGATGGTTGTGCAGCGCTCCTACAGCCTTGTCAATGGCTATCTGATTGTCATTGAGCACTACCAGAATGTCTGATTTAAGGGCACCTGCATTGTTCAATCCCTCGAATGCCAGACCTCCGGTCATTGCGCCGTCTCCTATCACTGCAACGGTATGAGTCCGCTCCCCCTTCAATCTGGCCGCTGTTGCAATACCAAGAGCGGCCGATATTGAAGTGGATGCATGCCCGGCACCGAAAGCGTCATATTCGCTCTCGGACATTTTCGGAAAGCCGCTTATTCCGTTCAAGGTTCTGTTATCCTTGAAGGCCTCGCGTCTGCCGGTAATTATTTTATGAGCGTATGCCTGATGTCCCACATCCCACACCAGCTTGTCTGAAGGTGTGTCATATACATAATGAAGAGCCACTGCAATTTCAACAGCACCGAGGCTTGAACCCAGATGCCCCGGGTTCTCAGCGCAGCATCTGAGCATATAATCCCTGATTTCTGCGCAAAGCTGCGGCAACTGCCCCACTTGCAGTTTTCTCAGATCAGCTGGTGTATTTATGGACTCCAGAAGCATTTGTCAATTATTTAACATCCTTTGAAGGACGGTCCATCTTCAGTTCTGGATGCTTCTTTGAATTGAAGAACAGGCAGGTTGCAACTGCTATTGCAACTACGCCGAGACTTACGAACAGATACTCTGAATGAACGGCCGCAGTAAGTTCCTGAGCCTTGTAAGCATCGGAACCAAACTCTGCTGTGATGGTATTGCTCATAATGCTGCCAACGCAGATAGGAACAAGCATCATACCCATATTCTGAATCCAATAGATCATGGAGTACGCTGTACCGAGATTCTTCTCCGGGATTATTCTAGGAACTGTAGGCCACATAGCGGAAGGAACAAGCGAATAACCGATTCCCAGCAATACGATTGAAAGATATCCGAAAGCCTGAGTTGCAGGAGCAAATCCAATGATAAGGTGTGCGCAGAATACCATTACTGCACCGGATATCATCCATGTGGTAGCCTTACCAACCTTATCAACCAATGCACCGAACAGAGGGGTGAAGATAACTGGTGCGAATGCAATCATGGAAATCATCACTGAAGCATTGTCTGCCGGAAGA
Source organism: Candidatus Egerieousia sp. (assembly GCF_056211015.1). Lineage (NCBI taxonomy): Bacteria > Pseudomonadati > Bacteroidota > Bacteroidia > Bacteroidales > Candidatus Egerieousia > Candidatus Egerieousia sp. The sequence continues at coordinate 35,048 of NZ_JBAELF010000031.1, read as the reverse complement.
TTGAATCTAGGAATGATGATGGAAGTACCGAACTTCTTGAAACTGATGACGCAGCAATAGAAGAAGACACAGAGAGCCGCAATCATAAGGAACCTAGGGTTCTTAAGAACAGTGATTATGTCGGAGAACTTGAACTTGTCCTCGTCCTTTACAACGCCCTTGGTTCTTACTATACCTGCCTGTCTGTCATAATTCGCATCCATTGCAACGAAAAGCGCCCAGAGAATAGCTCCTATGAAAATAAAGGCAAGGCCGAACAATGCAGGCTTGTTGGTTTCATTCAGAAGGAACATCTCACCTTCCACATGATGCTTGAGCACAAGCACCGGGGAAAGAAGCATTGCTATACCTGTACCTATTCTGGCAATTGAAAGCTGCAGACCCATGGCCAGTGCAATGTTCCTGCCCTTGAACCATTTTGCAATGGAACGTGTAACGGCAACACCGGCTATCTCGCTTCCAAGGCCGAAGAGCATACAGCCAACGTATGCTATCGAGAGTGATGTTGCAGGACTGAATGAAGGGGTGGAAATGGCCCAGGTTACTATTGCAGCACCAACGAGCATCATTCCAACAAAGATTGAGCCAACGAGTCTTACACCGTACTTGTCAAGAAGCACGCCGCAGATGATGAGGCCGCCCCATACGCAAAGGAACGAATAACCGCCGGCATAAAGTCCGAAGTTTGCAGAATTCCAACCCAGCTGAAGCATTTCAGGGTTCTTGAAGATCTGTGATACCGTTGAGAACATATCATCAAAGAAATATGAACCGAACATAGGTACCACCAGACAAGCCAGCGCCAGCCAGCAGGCTTTTGCGCTGATTGTTTTAGTTGTGTTTTCCATATTGAGTTTAGTTAATTTGTTTCCAATCGATTATTTCAAACCGCCTGCTTTATGTTAGGAAGCTCCAACCCGTAGCCTTTCTTTCTGTCCTCTATCTTGAGGTACAGACCAAGGAAGAAGGCTGCAACACCGCAGCATGCGAAGATGCACATAGGAACGGTGTAATTGTAATGAGCGCCTTCAACACCTGCAGCTATTGCCTCGCTTACGCCCGGATTGGATGCTGCCAATGCCTTGCCAATAAGGATAGGGAAAAGGCAGAGTCCGATGTTCTGAACCCAGAAAATAAGGCAGTATGCACTTCCCAGCACTTTCTCCTCTATGATCTTTGGAACGCTTGGCCAGAGAGCGGCAGGAACAAGTGCGAATGAAATACCGAGAAGAACTATTGTTGTGAATGCTATCAGTTTCTCAGGATATGCTGGAAGAATGAATGCGAAAACCAGGTCACAGACCACCATGAGGATTGCTCCATAGATAAGCATGGTTGCACCCTTTCCGTATTTGTCAAGGAAGAAACCGAGGAAAGGAGTAATGATTCCGGCACCTATAGGGAACCATCTGAAAATGTTTGCCGCATCCTCGGCACTTATACCGAGATTGCTCTCAAGCATGTTCGTGGCATATCTCTGGAATGGGAAAATTGCAGAGTAGTAGAGAACGCAAAGAAGCGAAACAATCCAGAAGACCTTGCTTGAAAATATCTTGAGTATGTCGCTTGCCTTGAACTCATCCTCAGGATCATGGCTGCTGGACACACCCATCTGCCTGTCAAGCTTGCTGTCCATGAAAGTGAAGACAATATAAGTGATGAGGCCGATGATCAGAAGCAGTGTGCAGAACGCAACAGGAGCTACAACGCTCTTGTCAAATCTTGCAGCAATAAGAGGAGAAATGGAGAATATGGTAAACACTCCCACTCTGGCGATAGCCATTTCCAATCCCATTGCAAAAGCCATCTCCTTGCCTTTGAACCATTTTGCAAGCGCTTTTGAAACCGTGGTGCCGGCCATCTCGCAGCCGCAGCCAAAGATCATGAAACCGAAAGCGGCAAGCTTGGCATTACCCGGCATTGATATCCACCAGCTGTTCAGCCAGCCTTCAAGAGCGCTGCCGGTAAAATAATCACTGATGGCATATAGCTTGATGACCGCTCCAAGAACCATAAGCGATGCACTGAGAGTTCCTGTGAAACGGATTCCGCATTTGTCAAGGATAATGCCGGCAATGATGAGGAAGCCGAATACGTTGAGAATATATTCACCGCTGGCATACGTTCCGAAAACATCCGGGGTCCAGCCTTTCTGAGCCTCTACCAAAGACTGCAGAGGTGACATTACATCCACGAACATATAGCCGAAGAACATCATTGAAGCAATAAGAATCAACGCTGTCCATCTGGCCCATGCGTGGTCATTGAGGAATTTCTGTGAAGTGCTCATATAAAATTCAAATTAATCGTGCAATTTACTTATTTTCCTTCAAAAAATCAATATACTTCCTTGGTTGCGAAATCAACTACGAAATCAACCATCTTTGGTATGACAGCCTCCATGTATTTCCTGCCTTTTTCCGCAGTGGCTTTCAAAGGATTACCTACGCCGGTGCTCTCCGTCACCTTTGACCAGTCCCTTGGCAGCCAGGCAACCTTGCTGTTAAGGCCGTCAATGGCGAACTTGTTGTATCTGCCATCCTGAGCCATATCCATCCTGACAAGTTCAGGATAATAATGGAGCATCACGGATGTTTCCTGCTCGCCGGCATGGTCATCGTCAAGAATCTCGAAATAATCCTTCCTTGGAATGAATGCGAACCATTCGTTATGCGCGATTGTCATTGACGGATCCTCAATCATTATATCCCTTATCATGGCCTTGAATATGTTTCCGCCATGACCGCTCATAATGATAAGTTTATGTATTCCCTGATGTTTCAATGAGTTGACAACGTCCTTAAGGACAGCAAGCTGTGTGGTCACGCTGGTATGGATACAATATGGAAGCTGTATCTGGCCAGGGTTCTGCGAGCCAAGTGGAATACCAGGAAGCACCATTACGTTCACTCCGCGTTCATGGGCCTTCTGTGCAACTTCGAATGCAACGGCCTGAGCAGTGAGCATATCTGTACAATATGGCAGATGCCAGTTGTGAGGTTCGGTAGCCCCCCATGGAAGAATGGCCATGTCGTATGACGACATGGCCCTTACATCTCCCCACTTTGCAGTGGTTATATCAAAATCCGAGTACATCACACTAGCACTTCTGTGTAACCTCTCTGTATTTCTCAATACAAGCGGCAAGGCGCTCGTGAGCTGTTGTATCACCAGGAACGTTATGAGAAGGATGGATGTAAAGCTTGACTCCGCGCTCCTCAAGAATCTCCGCTACAGTACACATTGTCATCCATACTGTTGTTACGAATGCCATTGTTGAAAGAGGTCCTATCTTGTCAAACTCCTTGTCCATCTTGACTGATGCATCCTGAAGAGGGCAGCATGAATCAACTACATAGTCTGCAATCTGGAAGAGGTTCTTTCCGCATGAATGTCTTGGAACCTTTGCACCTGTCTCGGAAGCTGAACCGAATACAATGACCTTCATTCCACGCTTCTTTGCCTCCAGGGCTATATCAATGTTAACAGCGTTGATTCCAGTATGAGAGAACAACCAGAGAACATCCTCCTTGTCAAAATTCCAGCTCTTCATGATTGTCTGACCATAACCTTCGCATCTCTCGAGGAAAAGGAACTGATCGATACCCATTTCGCCTCTGATATGTGTGAAGAATGTCAAAGGAAGCTCGCAAAGTGGATGGAATCCTACGAAACCACCGATTCTTGGATACATCTCCTCAATAGGAAGGTTGGCGTGACCGCAACCGAATGTATGTACAAGATGACCTGACTGAATGCAGTCAGCCATTACTTCTGCAACTTTCTGAATGTTCTCAAGCTGAGTGGACTCAATCTTGTCCATAACGCCTATGGCGTTCTGCTTCCACTGTTTAGCGTATTTGCTGGTAATCATAAATAATAAATTTTAAATATGTTTTTATCTGAAAATTGTCTGATCTCTGTCAGGTCCCAATGAAATCACCTTGATCGGAACTCCGAGATACTGCTCGATGAAGGCTATGTACTGTTCGAACTCGGCAGGAAGTCCTTTGGCTGAAGCCTCCATGAGATTGGTCTTCCAACCCTTGAACTCCTTGTAAACAGGCTCCACCTTTGCATATACATCGTAAGGCACGCTTGCGCATTCCTCACCATTGACCTTGTATGATACGGCAAGCTTGATTGTATCAAAGTTGTCCATCACATCCGATTTCATCATAATAAGCTCTGTAACACCGCTTATCATCACAGCATATTTCAATGCAACAAGGTCAAGCCAGCCGGTTCTGCGCGCCCTGCCTGTTGTAGCTCCGAACTCATGGCCTATCTGTCTGAGTGTCTCCCCTGTCTCATCGAACAGTTCAGTTGGGAACGGACCTGAACCCACCCTGGTGCAGTATGCCTTGAATATTCCATATACATTGCCTATTCTTGAAGGAGCAACTCCAAGTCCTATGCAGGCACCGGCACAGGCTGTTGATGAAGAAGTGACGAAAGGATATGAACCGAAGTCAACATCAAGCATCGAACCCTGAGCGCCCTCGGCCAGAATGGCCTTGCCTGAAGCAAGATATGAATTGACTTCATACTCGCCGTCAACAATCCTGAACTGCCTCATGTACTCCACCGCCTCAAGCCACTTGCTCTCATTCTCCATTGGATCGTATGCGTAATCGAATTGCTTGAGGAAAGCAATGTGCTTTTTCTTAAGAGCACTGAATCTTTCCATGAAATCGGGAAGAAGGATGTCGCCCACCCTGAGTCCGTTTCTTCCGGTCTTGTCCATATAAGCCGGACCAATACCCTTGAGGGTTGAACCAATCTTGCCCTTGCCCTTTGATGCCTCGGATGCAGCGTCGATTGTTCTGTGGGTAGGCAGAATGAGATGTGTCCTCCTTGCAATAACAACACGGTCACGTACAGGAACACCCATTGCCTCAATGGCCTGGCACTCCTCCTTGAAAATGACAGGATCAAGAACAACTCCATTGCCTATGAAGTTGAGCGAACCATCTCTGAAAACGCCTGAAGGTACTGAATGAAGCACAAACTCCTTACCCTCGAAGTGAATTGAATGTCCGGCATTAGGACCGCCCTGGAATCTTGCAACCACCGGATACTTCTGTGCAAGAACATCAACAATTTTGCCTTTTCCCTCGTCGCCCCACTGGAGACCGAGTACAACGTCAACTTTATTCATTATCCTGTTAGAATGGTAAGTCATCTGATGAATCTTCTGAAAGGTCGGCCGCTGAAACCATTGGCTGCGACACTGCAGCAGTATTATTCTGATATCCTCCATACTGCTGTGGCTGTGCCTGCTCCTGAACTGCAGGAGAAGGACGTCTTTCCTGCTGACCGAACGATTGAGCGCCATCGCCCTTACGTCCGAGCAAGCGTATATTGTCTGCATAGATCTCCGTGGTATAACGTTTTGCGCCACTCTGATCTGTCCAATTTCTTGTTCTGATCTTGCCTTCCACAAAGATTTGGGTACCTCTGCTGATATACTTCTCGGCAATCTCAGCCAATTGTCTCCAGCAAACGATATTGTGCCATTCAGTAAGTTCCTGAACAGCTCCGCTCTTGTCCTTATACCTCTCTGATGTAGCCAGAGTAAACTGTGCCACAACCGCACCGCTCTCCAGATGTCTCACATCCGGATCCTTGCCCACATTGCCAATTAAAAATACTTTGTTGTATGACATATAATTATTAAGTTAATCTATGCAAAGGTACTAAATAAGCTACTATCTACAATGTCTCCTGTAGAAATTTCTCTTCAGCAACTCCCACTCTGCAGGCGCTGAATGACCGCAATCAGGGAATACATAATACTCCTTATGGGCTGCATCAGGAATTTTGGCATAGGAAGCGAAACTCAGCCTTGGAGCAACTTTCTCATCCTGAAGTCCAACGCCATAAATGACAGGGCATTTCACCCTTGCGGCGAAATACGCAATATTGAAATATGACAGCGTACCGCGAACGAGGTTCTCACTAACGCCGGCATTCCTGGCGCTTTCATATATAGGATCCATGAAATCCTTGTTCCACCTGGTCATATAATTGAAGTCAGTCATTCCCGGAGCATAAGCCGCAACTGCAGCAACCCTTTCATCCATTGCCGCCACTGCCAGCGCCACCTCGGCTCCTGTTCCACTGCCCTCAACATATATTCTGTTCTTGTCCGCATTCGCAAGAGCATATGCGAAATCAAGCGCTTTGACTCCATCCAGGTATGCATACTTATAGTAGTAGTCCTCCCTGCTTTTTATTCCGTACGCCTGATAGATTCCGTAACTCCTGTCTGAAGAACATAAGCCCTGTCCGCGCAGAGACACCGCAATATCGATTCTGTTGAGTGATGAATCAGCCTGATCGCATTCTGGAAGCGGCATACAGTCAGAGTCATAGAAAGAAATCACAACAGGGAACTTGCCGGATTTCCTTGGCTCGAACATATAAGCCTTGAACTCGCCACCGTATGGAGGATTAATTGTAAGAAGCCGGACCCTTCTTCCACCGTCATTGTTCTTCACTTTAGACACTCTGCACCTTCCACTCATAAGAGTGGCATCCTGATGGGCCAGCTTCCAGAACAGGTCAAAATCATTTTCACAAGACGGCTGCCTGCGCTCAAGTTTCTCAGGCTCAAAAGCGAATGAAACTGATGGAACAACCATTTTCATCTCGGATCTGCTTCCGTTAACCCGGTCGGAACCATACTTCACGCCATGCTCCTCATAAAGGACCGCCCTGTAAAAGCCGGGCTGCAGGTTGAAGGAAAAAGAAACTATTGACGAATCACCGGGGCCGAGTACAAGATTCTGGGCAAAGGTATATACCTGCGTGAGAGTATCGCTTGTAATCAACAGCACAATCCTTTTACTGTCCTTCCTCGGACCAAGGCTCTTTACGGAATATTCGAGCGTAGGGATTGTTGTTCCCCAGAACACATAATCACCGCTGTGCATCGGATGGTAGCTGAAATCCACCTTCTTGCCAACGCTGGTATCATAACGCCCCACCTGAGCGTCAAGCGCCACCGATGAAGCCAGACACACAACAAGAGCTGCAAAAGCGGCCTTGAAACAACATGTTCCATTGTGAATCATACGATTATCTTTCTCTTTCTATAAATATCCCTGAACTCCTTGGGCGAGCAGTTCTTTTTCTTCTTGAAAATACGATTGAAATTGCTCAGATTGTTGAAGCCGCTGTAGAAACAGATATCGGCAACAGGTATCTGGGAATCAATAAGCATCCTTGAAGCATAACCGAGCCTTATGTCAATTATATAATCCGAAAGACTGCTGCCTGTCTTGTTCTTGAAAAGCCTGCTGAAAGCAACGCTGCTCATACCAACCATTTCCGCCAGCTCGGAAAGTCTTATCTCCTCCTTGTAGTTCTTGTTTATATACTCCTTTACAATCTTTATCTTTCTGTTGTCAGGATGCAGTTCAATCTTTGCCTTGGCGCTTGTTGAAAGAATCTTCACATCCTTGTACAGCGACAGTTCATACAGGATCTCCATGAAACTTGTGAATGCATAGAAGCTCGGCCTTTCCTGGTTGCATAGCGAATCGAGCTTGTCATATACCTTGAGAATGGCCTGCATAGGGAACTCAACACCTTTATCGGCCTTCCCCAGAAGTTCCTTTATGGAATCGAAAGGGGCCTTGTCATTGAAACTGTTGAGAAAGACATCAGATGAAAAGTGTATTGTTATTTCACGCACCTTCTCGCTCCTGCACTCATGCTGCTCCCAGACATGCTCCACTCCTCCCCCTATCAGCACCAGATCATATTCACCAAGAATCGTGCTTGAATCGCCCACTACCCTGCGTACGCCGGTAGCGTGCTCTGTAAAATTCAATTCGCATTCCTTGTGAGTATGAACAGGATATGTGAACTCGCTCTTGCTTCTGTCCGCAATGTACAGGCAGTCCTTGCTTGAAAGCGGGGTTACCTCCTTTAGCACTTTTGAAGAAACTTTCTTTGTCATAATCAAATATCTATCTGCTTATATCTCATTTTTCTGAAGCATCCCGGCATGGAAGTAACAATGCTCAGAGTCATTCTGTTCAGCACATCCATATTGTCTGCGGTTGTATAGAACTCATCGCTGCCCACCGTGCCTGAATCCTCACAATGAAGCAGGGAGCAAAGTCTGCGCACCACCGCAGGTGCGGGGTTGACCAGAGTGATCCTGCCCTCGGTAATCACATCTATCGCCGGTGAAAGAAAAGGATAATGAGTGCAGCCGAGGACTATATGATCCGCTCCGGCATCTATCATAGGCTGTATGTATCTTGACAGGAGGGCAAAAGCCTGCGGCGAATCCTGCTTCCCGCTCTCAACCAGTTCAACCAGCCCGGTACCAACCTGCTCCACCACCTTGACATCCTTTGCAAAAAGATTCAAGGTATTGAGATATTTGGAGCCGCTGAAAGTTCCTTTCGTTGCCAGAACACCTATGACACCGCTTCTTGAAGAAAGCGCCGCCGGTTTCACAGCCGGTTCCATACCTACTATCGGAAGCGAATATCTTGAACGAAGATACTCAACAGCAGCAGCGGTGGCAGTGTTGCAGGCAATCACAATGGCATTCACCTCCTTGGAAATCAGAAAATCGAAAATGGCTTCGCACCTATCAATGATATACTGCACGCTCCGCTCCCCGTATGGACAATAGCCGCTGTCCGCCACATATACATAATTAGCGGAAGGGAAGATTCTCACAAGCTCCTTCCAAACGGAAAGTCCGCCAACACCTGAATCCATAATTCCAACCTTCATAAGCCGCAAAAAAATAATATCACAATCCGCAATTACTGATACAAATATAACCACCGGCGCTCAAAATTGCAAGAAGGTTCTGCTCAGAGCTCCAATAAAAAAAGAGGCCGACTTTTCAGTCAGCCCCTTGAATCTGGTTGGGATATATCAATTAGATGATACCCTGCTCCAACATAGCGGTAGCTACCTTCATGAAACCAGCAATGTTTGCACCCTTAACGTAGTCAATTGTGCCGTCTGGCTGTGTACCGAATTTAACGCACTGCTCGTGGATAGAAGCCATGATGGTATGGAGACGCTCGTCAACTTCCTTACCTGACCAGCTGATATGCTCAGCGTTCTGGGTCATCTCGAGACCTGATGTAGCAACACCACCGGCGTTAACTGCCTTACCAGGAGCGAAGAGGAATCCAGGAACTGACTGGAAGTAGTGAATAGCCTCAGCCTGGCAACCCATGTTGGAAATCTCGCAGCAGCACCATGTACCGTTCTTTACGAGTTCCTCTGCATCAGCCTTTGAAAGCTCATTCTGGAATGCTGCAGGAAGAGCGATATCGCACTTAACTGACCAAGCCTTCTTACCAGCTGTGAACTTGGCAGCACCTGGGAACTTGTCGGCCATATCCTGAACTTTGTTACGGTTTGAAGAACGCATAACGAGCATGTAGTCAATCATCTCCTTGGTGATACCGCCTGGAATTTCGCAAACGCCATCAGGACCTGAAATTGCAACAACCTTAGCGCCGAGCTCAGTAGCCTTTGTACAAGCGCCCCAAGCAACGTTACCGAAACCTGAAACTGCAACGGTCTTGCCCTTGATATCCTTGCCAGCTGTCTGAAGAACATGCTGTGTGAAATAGAGAGCGCCGAAACCTGTAGCCTCAGGACGGAGGATTGAACCACCCCAAGTCATGCCCTTACCTGTAAGAACGCCTGTATGATACTGACGTGAAAGTTTCTGATACATTCCATTGAGGAAACCGATCTCACGGCCGCCAACGCCTACGTCACCTGCAGGAATATCCTGATCAGGACCTATGCAGCGCCACAACTCAAGCATGAATGCCTGGCAGAAACGCATGATTTCGTCGTTTGATTTTCCAACTGGATCGAAATCGGAACCACCTTTACCACCACCCATAGGGAGAGTTGTAAGAGCGTTTTTGAATGTCTGCTCGAATCCGAGGAATTTGAGCATTGAAGGTGTAACTGCCTTGTGGAAGCGGAGACCACCCTTATAAGGTCCAATAGCGCTGTTGAACTGTACACGATAACCGAGGTTTGTCTGGATTTCGCCTTTGTCGTCCACCCAGGTAACACGGAATGTGAAGATTCTGTCAGGCTCAACCATTCTTTCAACGATCTTTGCCTTCTCAAACTCAGGATGCTGATTGTAAACCTCTTCGATTGAATCAAGCACCTCTTTTACAGCCTGCAAGTACTCGCTTTCGCCGGGATGCTTAGCCTCGAGCTGCGCCATTATTTCTGATACTTTCATGATAATGAATGTTTTAAATGAAAATTGTTTTTGTTGATATTTGGTTAACTATAATTCAAGTTATTTCTCAACTGTCCAGGTTGCACCGCTGTGAAGCAACTCGTCAACTGACTTGATCTTAGCCTTTGCCTCAACCTCGCATACCTGATTCCAGAGATTGTCGTCGTATGTCTTGTCCTCAACGTCCCTGATCACACCAAGAGCAACAGGATAATCAGGATATTTCATGTTAACGAGCATTGTGTGAATGCCTACGTTGTCTGTATGGGCGTCGTGAACAAGAATATCTTTCTCTGTAATACCGTTCTCACCGAGCTTCACAACCTTGAGCTGGAGTGTTTCCTTGTCAAGAACAATACCTTTCTCCTTGTTCTTTCCAAAGAGCATCTTCTCTCCATGTCTGAGAGTGATTGTTGTATCGTCCCTGAGTTCCCTTGCGGACCACTCCTTGTGTGTACCATCGTTGTAAATGACACAGTTGGTGCAGAATTCAATGATGGAAGTTCCTTTGTGCTTTGCAGCTATAGGAAGGATCTCCTGGTTGAGTGCAAGGTCATAGTCAAGGGTTCTTGCAAAGAATGTACCTCTTGCGCCGAGAACGAGCTGGCCAGGTGTGAAAGGCTGCTCGATTGTTCCGTAAGGGGAGGTCTTTGTTACCAGACCGAATTTTGAAGTTGGAGAATACTGGCCTTTTGTAAGACCGTATATTCTGTTGTTGAACAATATCACATTGATGTTGATGTTCCTTCTGATTGCATGGATGAAGTGGTTACCACCTATTGCAAGAGAATCACCGTCACCGGTCATCTGCCAGATGCAGAGTTCAGGATTTGCAACCTTCATACCTGTTGAAAGTGCGGTTGCCCTTCCATGAATACCGTGGAATCCGTATGTATCCATATAGTAAGGGAAACGTGATGAACATCCGATACCTGAAACGAATACAAGGTTCTCCTTGTTGATGCCGAGTTCCTCGCAAACTGCAGGCATTGACCTCAATACAGATGCCAAAACAGCATGGTCACCGCAGCCAGGACACCATTTTACTTCCTGGTCACTCTTGAAATCTTGTAATGTATATTTCATAATTGATCTGTTATCTAAGTTTTACAATGCCTTTACTGCGTCAACAATTTCCTGAACCATGAATGGCTGGCCCTGAACCTTGTTCAACTGTTCGTATTTGAAATCCGGCTCCTTTGCGCGCAGGTAGTTTACAAAGTGTCCGCTGTTAAGTTCGCAAACGATGATCTTCTTGAATTTTGACAATACCTCAGCTGTGTTCTTTGGAAGCGGGTTGATGTAATCGAAGTGGGCGAAGCCGACTTTCATACCCTGCTCAAGAAGGTTCTTGGTAGCTGTGTAAAGATGGCCGAATGTTCCGCCCCATCCTACGATGAGAACATCACCGCTCTGCTCGCCTATGACTTCAAGGTCAGGAATGCAGTCCGCAAGCTTTGCAATCTTTGCAGCTCTGGCGGCAACCATTTTCTCGTGAACCTGAGGATCTGAAGAAACTGCACCTGCAGCTGTCTTCTCAAGACCGCCTACTCTGTGCTCGAGACCAGGTGTACCAGGGAGAGCCCATTTTCTTACGAATGTCTCAGGGTCTCTTTCGAATGGTTTGAACTTGCCCTCGCACTCCTTGATGATAGGAGGATTGATTGCAGGATACTCAGCCATTGAAGGAATCTTCCAAGGCTCCGAGCCGTTTCCGAGGAATCCCTCTGAAAGCAGGATGACAGGCATCATGTGCTCCAATGCATATTTAGCTGCATAGAAAGCTGCGCGGAAGCAATCTGATGGAGTGCGTGAAGCCATTACCATAACAGGGCATTCTCCATTTCTTCCATAGAGTGCCTGGTTCAGGTCGGTCTGTTCGGTCTTGGTTGGAATACCTGTAGAAGGGCCGCTTCTCTGAACGTCAATTATAACAAGAGGAAGTTCGGTGATCATTGCAAGTCCCAATGCCTCTGACTTGAGTGAAAGGCCAGGTCCTGAAGTTGAAGTTACTGCAAGGTTTCCGGCATAAGCCGCACCGATTGATGTGCAGATACCTGCTATCTCATCCTCGCACTGAACTGTCTTTGCTCCGAGCTGCTTGTATATGGCAAGTTCCTCGAGAATCACAGTTGCAGGGGTGATAGGGTATGAACCACAGAACAGAGGTCGGCCTGATTTCTCGGATGCTGCAAGAAGGCCCCAGGCTGTTGCAACGTTACCGCTGATGTTCCTGTAAACGCCTTTCTCCTGTTTTGCAGGCTCTATTCTGTAAGTGCTAGGTATTGCGTGGATATTATGTGCATAATTGTAACCATCGTTGAGCACCTTCTTGTTAGGAGCAATGAGATGAGGTTTCTTTGCGAACTTCTTCTCCAGATATGCCTCGGTGAACTCAATAGGACGGGTGAACATGAAGTAGCACATACCAAGAACGAACATGTTCTTTGACCTTATGATTGCCTTGTTGTCAAGTCCGCTGTCCTTGAGGCTCTCCTTTGTAAGGGTGGTGATAGGTGATGCTACAATGTTGTAATCTTCAAGCTTGAGCTCAGAGATTGGATCCAGTGTCTGGAATCCTGCTTTCTGAATGCTCTTCTCATCGAATGAATCCGTGTCAATAATAATGCTTGCACCAGGTTTGGCCCATTTTGCATTGGCCCTCAATGCGGCAGGATTCATTGCTACCAGCACGTCACAAAGGTCACCAGGAGTTTTAACTTCCGTTGCGCCGATATGAACCTGAAATCCCGAAACACCGGCTACAGTTCCCTGAGGAGCGCGAATCTCGGCAGGATAATCCGGAAATGTGGAAATCTCATTTCCATACAGTGCAGATGCATCTGCGAAGAGAGTACCCGTCAACTGCATACCGTCTCCAGAGTCTCCGGTAAAACGAATAACTACCTCTTTTGTGTCAATAATCTTGTGTTCCATAAATTATACTCGAAATTATTTTCGTTCAATTATTTAACAAAATTACACATAATTTCTTAAAAAAAGAATAATTCTTTTTCATTCTGACCCGAACTGCTTACACAAAAATTCAAGCAGGTGCCGGAGCCGGCACCTGCCAATAAGTCAATATCGGGAACAGATATGCGCTACTGCGCCTTTGGCGCAGGCAATGTCTTGCTTTCAGGAATACCGAGAGCCTGTTTTGCAAGCGGAAGTATATCCTGACTCTGCGCATTGTTGATATATATCAGTGACGGGATTGATGTGTCAAAGATATATGTGAAACCGTTTGTCTTTGCTATTTTCTCCACAGCATCGTTGGCTTTCTTTATAACCGGCTGAAGAAGGCGCGCCTGCATCTGTGATATATCCTGCTGTGCCGTCTGCTGGAATTGCTGGAGTCTCTGCTGGATTTCGCCGAGTTCCTTCTCCTTTGCCTCTATTACTGCAGGCAACCAGTCCTTCTGCTTCTGCTGGTAAGTCTCAAACTTGCTCTGGAATTCTTTCTGCATACCCTGGAATGTCTCCTCAAGGTCCTTTCCGTACTTTTCAAGTGCAACGTTGGCTGAATCGGTTTCAGGCATTAGCTGAACAAGTGTCTGCATGTTTATATGTCCGAATTTGAATGTCTGGGCATAGGAACCGGTTGAAACAAGCAGCAATGCTACAAATGAAAGTTTCAATAATGTTTTCATAGAATTGAATTGATGTGTTTGTTATTGTTATTTATTTGATTTCAATCTGTTGACAACCTTCTCGCTGATATTGCACTTGTTGTCGTTGTAAACCACTCCGCGCATTACTGAAAGGTCAATGATAACGCTGTACCCTTCAGCCTTCGCAACTTCGTTTATGGCGTTCTGAACCTTCTCCCTTATAGGCTTGAGTGCCTGCTCGGTAGCTTTTGTCATCTGGCCGTTCTCCCCGAAATATTCCTGCTGCTTTGCCTTTGCCGCCCTCTCCCGCGCAATGATTTCATTCTCCACCTGAGTTCTCTTTTCCTGAGAGAGATTGTATTTTGTTTCCTGATAGCTGTTGTAGAGATATTCAACGCTCTTGAACGCATCTTCTATCCGGGTCTGGAGGACCTTTGTTCTGCTTTCAAGTATAGCAACCGTGTCTTTATACTCCTGAAGAGAGGAAAGAATGATTTCAGTATTCACATAGCCGGTTTTCTGCGCCGATGCTCCGCAAACGGCCGAAAACAAAACGAACAGTGTAAAAATAATCCTTTTCATAATCTGGAATTTAAATTAACATTTTCATTTTTAGAACTGCTGTCCTATGAGGAAGTGGAACTGGCTTCCACCCGAGCCGTCCTTTGTATTAGGTGTGTCGAATCCGTAACCCCAGTCCATTCCGAGCATACCCACAACAGGAAGCATCACTCGCAGACCTAATCCTGCCGAACGTTTTATCTGGAAAGGCTTGAATTCATTGATCGACCCCCACGCATTACCGCCTTCAACAAAAATCAGGCCAAAGATTGTTGATTGAGGCTGAAGTATGAGAGGATATCGCAATTCCATTGTATATTTCGTATATACATTTCCTGCATAGTAGCCTGTTGAGGAAATAGGTGTAAGCGAATAGTTGGAATAGCCTCTCAAGCCAACGTACTCCGAACCGTATGTCTGATAGCCACTCTGGCCGTCTCCGCCAAGGAGGAAACCCTCGAATGGAGAATAGCCCAGATGCTTGTTGTAATATCCGAGATATCCGAAATTATACGCAGTCTTCAGGACAAGGTCTCCAATGAGTTTCGTATACAATGCACCGTTGAAACTCCATTTGTGATACTCAATCCATTTGTACTTGTCTGCATAGTCCATATTGTCAAAGTCAGTGTCCTTTGCCTTGAACAGAGAATACGGAGGCGTCAGCTCGACTCCCAGGCTGAAATCAGAACCCTGTCTTGGATATATCTGCTGGTCGGTTGAATTTCTTGACAGTGCAATCCTGTAACTGAACAGGTTGGAGAATCCGTTGTCAAACATGAAAGTGTAAGCCCAGTTATGAAGTTTGTAGGTTCTCCAGGTAAGTTCGTTATAGAGTACGAAATAGTTGTCAGGGAATTTCAGACGGGTACCAAGTCCTACACCAAGTCCGAAAGTCTCCATATACTCGCCGGTATCAACATAGCTGCTCTGGTAGTAGTTGTAGTACGAGTTGGTCTGTCTTGAGAAATATGCGGTGACGCTCAACGATGTAGGCTTCTTTCCAAAGAGCCACGGCTCAACGAAAGAAGCCTGGAGTGTGGTGTAATATGTTCCGTTGGTCTGGAAGCGGATTGACAGAGTCTGACCATCGCCGAGTGGGACAGGCTTCCAGGCTGTCCTGTCACCTATTCTTCTTATGGAGAAATTGTTGAAGCTTACTCCAAGGGTTCCCACAAAGGAGTTTCCGCCCCATCCTCCTGAGAGTTCCAGCTGGCTGTTCGGTTTCTCCTCAAGGTTGTAAACCGCATCAACGGTATTGTTGTTTATATTAGGAAGAAGGTTGTAACCGCCATCGGACATTACTTTTTCGGGATCAAAATGGCCCATTGAGGCAAGTTCCCTGAGGCTTCTCCCGAAATCTGTCTGACGGTACAGGTAGCCAGGTCTTGTAAACAGAGCCCTTCTGGCAATCTTCTCGTGGGTGATGCTGTTACCGTTGATTATGATATTGTTGAACGTAGCCTGCTTGCCCTCATAAATTCGCATCTCCACATCAACGGAGTCTCCGGCAATGGCCATTTCAACCGGAGTAACGTGGAAGAAGAGGTAGCCGTTATCGGTGTACATTTTCTTTACATCGGGATGCATCTGCTTAGGGTCTCCGTTCAAACGCTTCTCAAGCGTGACAACATCATAAACATCGCCTTTGCCTATCTTGAGCACAGAATTCAGCTGCTCCGGCGAATAGATTGAGTTTCCCACCCACTTTATATTGCGGAAATAGTATTTCTGACCCTGATCTATATTGATGTCAATGTTAACCCTGTTAGGTGCAACATAATATACCGAATCGCCGGCTATGCGGGCATCCCTGTATCCGGCCTCGTTGAAAGCCTCTATGACCGAGTTCTTGTCATTTTCGTATTCCTTCCTTATAAACTTGGCACTCTTGAACCTGAAAAAGCTGGAGAAACGTTTGTCGTTAGTTTTCTTCATCTTCTTGAGAAGCTTGCGCCCCTTGATGGCGGAATTGCCGTGAAAATTAAGTCTCTGAACCTTGACCTTGAGTCCTTTATCTATATTGAAGGTGACTTTCACGGCATTGCGGATTACAGTATCCGTCTCCTGCTCCACCCTTACCTGACAGTTTATGAAACCTTTCTCAGCAAAGAATCTTTTGATGATGTCGGATGAAGACTTGATGGTATAATCGGACAGCTCCATTCCTTTCTTCAGTTTCACCCTGTCCTGAATGTCCGTCTTCTCTCCCTTCCTTATTCCCTTGAAGTCCCATTTTGAAACCCTGGGACGTTCCGTAAGCAATATCTTGAGCCTTACGGTGTCTCTGGTTGGATAGAGAGAATCTATCACTATCTCCACCCTGGAGAAGAAACGCTGCTGGTATATGCGTTTTGTGGCGTCTGAGAACTCACTGCTTGGAATGGTTACGGTGCTTCCCTTTTCAAATCCGGTGATGGAAATGACCCTTTGAGGAGTAACATACTTCACACCTTCCACTGCGATGGAATCAATAACATATTTCTGAGGATTCCCATAGTCTACCACCACATTGCTGTCCTGGGCGGACAACATTCCCGGTATCAGGGAAACCAGCAGAAAAAGAAGTCTAAAACGTTTCATCATCTATGGTTATAATCAAAAAATAACTTGCGTTATTTTCCAAGATCCACTTTGCCGAACCTCCTTTCCCTCCGAGCGTATGCCTCAAGCGCCTTCTTGAACTGCTCGCCGCGGAAATCCGGCCAATATATATCTGTAAAATAATATTCGGTGTAGGCTGTCTGCCAGAGCATATAATTGCTTATTCTGCATTCGCCACTGGTTCTGATCATAAGGTCAGGATCAGGTATTCCACTGGTAACCAGGTACTTTTCAAGCCCTTTCTCGTCAATCGCACTCTTTCCTTCGGCCTGGAAATACCGGTTTGCAGCCTGAAGAATATCCCATTTGCCACTATAATTGATAAAGAGGACGAGAGTGAGAGTGCTATTGGACGAGGTAAGTTCCATACAATCACGCATCTTGTTTCTTAAATCATCCGAAAGTTTTTCCAAGTCACCGCAAACTACAAACTTAATGCCATTCTTCATGAAGTTCGATGTTTCCCTGATTACTGAATCAAAAAATAATGACATCAGGGTTTTCACCTCCTCCTTGGGCCTGTTCCAGTTTTCCTTTGAGAAAGCATACAGGCTGAGGTACTTCACACCGCACTCAACGGCCGTTTCAGTCACTGCCCTTACGCTTTCCACACCTTCAAAATGGCCATATACGCGCTCCTTCCCTCTTTCACGGGCCCAGCGGCCATTGCCATCCATTATGATGGTAACGTGTTCAGGTATGCGTCCGTTATCTGCCATAAATCCGTAGTTCGTGAAATATAAACTGCAAATATATAAAAAATTACTTAAGATTGCGCTTATCCTGCCCCCACATAAGTTTTTGCGACAACGCACCAATGAAACTGTTGTCCACAGCGGCGCGCCTTATCGGGAAATCCGCCTTTGAAACCGTGACAGGAGTGTGCTTGGGAAGTATCTCGGACCGGTTGTCAAGAGTCAGAAGAGCATCCTCCCCCCTGCCATTGTATTCAAAGCTTATGTTCGCCGTATCAGGAACAACCAGCGGACGCACGTTAAGATTATGAGGAGCAATAGGCGCAATGATGGTGACTCTGGAATCAGGCATCACAATAGGCCCTCCAATGCTCATGGAATATGCGGTGGAGCCTGTAGGAGTTGCTATTATAAGGCCATCGGAGTAGTATTCAGGAAGTTCAATGCCGTTGACCTTGAGCCGTATTTCAAGCATCGACTGGTTGCGCCTCTGTATTGTAAGTTCGTTCAGGCAATATGGATATGTACCCGTGCAGGGGTTGTCAACGTGAAGCAGGGCTCTTTCCTCAACACCGAACCGGCCCTCCAGAAGTTCATCTATGCTGGTATCTCCGTTGCCTACGCTGGCCGTGGTAAGGAAGCCAAGCCTGCCAAAATTGATGCCGGCCACAGGTATCAGGCTGCCTCTCACTATAGGAATTGAATCCAGGAAGGTTCCGTCACCGCCAAGTGACAGGAAAAGATCGCTGTCATCAGCAAGGCCATCGCCGGTGGAGAAATAGGAAATTCCTATGTGTGCGGGAAGTTCCCCCGCCATGCTTTGAAGCAGGTCCTTCAACGGTTCATATACCTGGAGTGAGATATCGGGCCTGGCGCAGATTCTCTGGAAAAGCAGATGGATTTCGCCGGCATTGTAATGCGTATGGCTTCTACCGAATATGGCTACCTTCATTTTTCACATATTATTTCACAAAAATAACAAAATAAAATGCAAAAAAATGTTACTTTTGTACTTTACTATCTCAATTACGTGTGAATAACAATAATTAATGTCTTATATGAAAAAAACACTTTCCTTTGCTGCAGCTATCATTGCAGCAGCATTCGTTTCAGTATCCTGCAACAACGGCAACAATTCAACAGAAGCAAAAGCATCAAACGTTGAACCTGCAGCTCCAGGCAGCATAGTTTACATTCAGATTGATTCGCTTGTAAACGGATACGATATGTTCAATGACGAGAAGTCGGCTCTAGAGGCAGAGGTGCAGACCATTCAGGACGACCTTCAGAAGCAGGGCAACGCTTTCCAGAAATCAGTTGCGGATTTCGAGAACAAGGTGAACAAAGGTCTGCTCACACGTTCACAGGCCGAGCAGCAGCAGGCAGCTCTCCAGGAAAGACAGCAGCAGCTGCAGAACCTCAACCAGCAGAAGGCAATCGAGGTTCAGGAGAAAGAGGCAGTCATGCTCAACAAGGTCATGGACAAGATACAGACCTACCTCAACGAATACAACGAGAGCCATAATTACGCACTTATTATAAGCACATCAGCCGCTTCAAACACCGTTCTTGTTGGCAACCCATCATTGGATATTACAAATGACGTTCTTGCAGGGCTCAATGCGGAGTATGTAAGGAACAAATAACAATAGTGATTTGAAAATAGCTGTACTATCCTGTTTTCACCCATACAGAGGAGGTATTTCACAGTTCAACAGCTGCATCTTTCAGGAACTTTCCAAGAACAATGAGGTAAGGGCCTTCAATTTCAGCAGACAGTACCCGCAGTTTCTGTTTCCGGGAAAAACACAATTGGTCACCGAAAAGGACAATGCCGTACCAGTACCATCGGAAAGATGTCTGGATACGGCAAATCCTTTTACATACATCAGCACGGCCAAAAAAATCAGGGATTGGGCTCCGGATCTGTTCATAACCAGATACTGGATGAGCTATTTTGCTCCCTCACTCGGTTATGTTGCAAGACACCTTAACAGTAATGCAAGGCGCATAGCAATACTTGACAACGTTATTCCGCACGAACAGCACTTCTTTGACAGAGCTCTCACCAGATACTATTTAAACTCATACGATGCATACGTAACGCTCTGCTCTGCCGTTACAAAGGATCTGCTTGACTTCAAGCCCGAAGCACGCTATCTCCAGACACCTCACCCGCTCTATTCACAGTTCGGGGAGAAGATTTCCAGAGAGGAAGCAATGGACAAACTTGGAATCAGGAACAGAAACGGCCGCAACCTGCTGTTCTTCGGCCTCATAAGGGAGTACAAAGGCCTTGACATTCTGCTTGAGGCGTTCGGCAGGCTTGGCAATGGTTACAATCTTATAATTGCAGGCGAGCCTTATGGCAGCTTTGAAAAATATCAGAACATAATTGACTCCCTGCCGAACAAGGATAACATCCATTTGAATACGGAATACATTCCGGACTATGAGGTGAGCAGATATTTCAGTGCGGCGGATGTATGCGTGCTTCCTTACAGAAGCGCCACACAGAGTGGAATAAGTTCAATTTCATATCATTTTGAGACTCCGCTAATCACAACGGACGTTGGTGGGCTGAAGGAACTCATAGGCGATGCAGGAACAGGGCTTCTGGCAAGGAATCCGGATCCTGAATCAGTTGCCGCAAGCATTGAAGAATACTTCTCCTCCAGTGATTTGAGGAACATTCTGACAGCAAACATAAAGGCGGAGAAGCAGAAACTGAGCTGGGAAACATTCTGTGGCAAACTTCTTGCATTCAACAACAATCTGTAAAAATTCATCACAAGGATATGAAAAGAATAGCCATACTGCTGATAGCCATACTGTCCTTCGCACAGCTTGGTGCTCAGGAGCAGACAATGGAACTGATATCACACACCGTGAGGAAAGGCGATACCGTAAACAAGATATGCAGGACTTACGGCATAAGCCTTCAGGAATTGCTCGAGATCAATCCAAGCGCCAGGGCAGGCCTGAAACGCGGTACGCTGATCTATATTCCTAAAAAATCCTCCACTGTTTCACAGCACCCGGCAAATGTGATGCCAGCAGAACCTGCAGCATCCCGTGACACAAGCGTTCAAGCAGCGCTAACGGTAGCGGAAACTGTTGCTGGAACTGAACCCGAGACTGAGACTGAGGCTGAGCCTGAAATGAAAGCGGTAAGCAGAGCTTATGGCAATCCTCTCGTAGATGATACTCCACTGGCGATAGGCCTGGCTCTCACCCTCACATCAAACAGAGCGGCAGACAACAACCAGATAGCCTGCATGGATTTCTACAGCGGCTTTCTCCTTGCATTGAAGCATCTGAAGGAGGACGGGCTGATGAATGTTACCCTGAACGTTTACGACACCAACCAATACAACACCGAAGGCGGGCTTCAGATGCCTGATGACTTTGTGGACAATGACATTATCATAGGTCCCGTAAGGAAGAAGGAGATAGAGAGTGTTCTGCCATTGCTGGTGGAAAAAGGAATTCCTCTTGTTTCTCCTTTTGATCCCAATGCTTCGGCACTGGTTCCGGAATATGGCAATCTGGTGCAGGTGGCAATGTCAGCCGCCCAGCAGGACAGCATGGCAATTGAATTGTTCTGTGAAGACGTCAGAGAACGCGCCACAAAACCAATAATACTGTTCGAGCAGGGTGCAAGCGAAAAGCTTTATGAACAGACCTGCAGCAAACTCAGCGAATATGGCGTTGAGTGGCAGGAATTCGGCTACACCATTCTTCAGGGAAGAAGCGCGGAGTGGAGGATAGCCTCTTCACTTGACACTTTGAAAGAACATTCCTTCTTCATTGCCTCCAACTCCGAGGCCTTTGTAAACGATGCCGTAAGGAATCTTGTGATTCTCTCCGAAAAGAGGGATATCAAGTTGTTCGGCCTGCCTAAATGGAAACACTTCGACACCATAGACGCACTGTCATACCACAAGCTCAAGATGTCAATGCCTCTTCAGTACTGGACCGACTACAATGCAGGGGACGAAGAGCTGGCCAGGCTGCTTTCAGAATACAGGGCCATGTTCGGATGCGAGCCTAACACATACGTGCTGCAGGGTTATGACATTGCCAGATACTTTGTATGGTACGGAAAGAAGTACGGTTCAAGCTTCATCAACGAAGCGGAGAGTTTCCCTCAGGAGGATTCATCCTTCAGGATCAGGCCCCTTAACGCCAGATACAGTTTTGCAAGAAAAAACCCCGGCAGCGGTTTCGAGAACAACGCTGTCAGGGTAATATTGTACGAGCCGGATCTTAGAGTAGTATCTCCGGGTGAAGATTAGATTTCTCAATGTCCTTGTAGTACATCACTGTACCAACCTTCAATTCAACTGTCGCAGCATCGTCGCAAACGATGATTCCTTTAGGATGCATCTGAAGGATGCTGATTGTCCACATATGGTTCACCGCTCCCTCCACTGCATGATACAATGCACGTGCCTTGTTGTGACCGTTTACAAGGATAAGCACTTCCTTGGCGTCTGTGATTGTGCCTACGCCTACTGTAAGAGCTGTCTTCGGAACCTTGTTGATATCGTTGTCAAAGAATCTTGAATTGGCAATGATTGTGTCTGTTGTGAGTGATTTGACTCTGGTTCTTGAAGACAATGAAGAGCCAGGCTCGTTGAATGCAATGTGACCGTCGGGGCCTATGCCGCCCATGAAGAGGTCTATTCCACCGTATGACTTGATCTTTGCCTCGTATGAATCGCACTCTGCCTGAAGATCTGGTGCGTTACCATTGAGGATATTCACGTTCTCCTTCTTTATATCAATGTATTTGAAGAAATTGTTCCACATGAATGAGTGATAGCTCTCAGGGTGGTCCTCAGGTATGCCAACGTACTCGTCCATATTGAAGGTTACAACATTCTGGAAAGAAACCTTGCCTGCCTTGTGCAGCTTGATGAGTTCCTTGTATGTACCAAGAGGGGTTGAACCGGTAGGAAGGCCAAGAACGAAAGGCTTCTCCGGTGTAGGATTGAAGTCGTTGATCTTCTTTGCAATATAAGAGGCTGCCCAGCAAGAAACACCTGAGTAGGTCTCCTCAATAATTAATCTCATAATATATCACTTGTTGTTTAATAAATATTTTGCATTCTCGTATGCCGCAGCGCTGCGCGTTGACCCGCTCAGCATTGAAGCTATTTCTTCTATTCTCTGCTCTTCATCCAGCAGACGTATATTTGTTCTGGAATTCTCCGAATCCTGTGTCTTGTAAACCTGATAATGGGTGTTCCCCTTTGATGCGATCTGAGGAAGATGCGTAATGGCAATCACCTGCATCCTCCTGCCCAGATCGTATATGAGCTTTCCCATCTTATCGGCGGCACGGCCCGAAACTCCGGTGTCTATCTCGTCGAAAATCATGGTAGGCATTCCTGTATATGATGCCATTATGTATTTGACGCAAAGCATTACGCGTGAAAGTTCACCGCCTGAAGCAACCTTGGATATATCCACCAATTGTCCACCCTTGTTGGCGTTGAACATGAAACTTATCCTGTCACAGCCCGTTTTCCCGTAGCTTTCGGCAGGAACCACTTCTATTGCGAACTGAGCGAACGGAAGTTCCAATGAACGGATATTTTCAGACAGGAGCTCTCCAAGTTCGGACGCTGCCTTCCGCCTTGAAGCGGACAGCTCTCGTCCTTTTTCCTTGAGCCTGCTCTCAAGGGAAGCCATTGAAGAAAGCAGTGCGGTGCGCTCCTGTTCCAAATCATCGGAAGAGCTCACCATCCTGCACAGTTCATCCCTTTTTACAATAAGTTCCTCTACAGTGCTGCAGGAGAATCTTCTCATCAGATCCTCCAGAGCGGCTATCCGGCCGTCAATCCGCTCAAGCCTTGCAGGGTCTGCGTTGCAACGTTCAAGCGCATCTTCAAGTTCCTGTTCTATGTCCTTGCATTCAATCCTGCAGGATTCAAGCCTCCCGGCCATCCCGGCAAGAACAGGCATGGCATCACCCTGCTTTTCCAGCCTGGCCGCCGCCTGCTTCAGATTCTGAACAAAGGACGTGCCCATAGGGTTGAGCAATTCAACCGCCTGCTCTATTGCCAGCCTTATGCTCTCGGCGTTGGCAAGCAGATTCTGCTCCTGCTCAAGTTCTTCAAGCTCTCCAGCCTTGAGATTGGCATCTGCAAGTTTCGAGTACTGGAATTCATTGTAATCCCTGTCCCTGAGCGCAGCCGCTATCCTGTCCTCAAGTTCAGCCAGCTGGCTGCTCTTGCTGTCAAGTTCATTGTACAGCTCTGAATACGAAGCGCGCAGCTCTGAATTCGAAGCATGCAGGTCAAGGAGATTCATCTGAAACTCGGGAGAGCACAGAAGCAGATGCTGGTGCTGGGCGTGTATGTCTATGAGTTTCGAACCAAGTCCGGCAAGATAGCCAATGGTAACAGGCTCATCGTTCACAAAGCACCTTGAACGTCCTGCGGCGGATATCACGCGCCTTACTATGAGCTGCTCCTCACCAAGAGTGAACTCTCCCTCCACCACACAGTTTCTGGAAGCGTCCTTGATATGCGATGAGTCGAATTTTGAACCCATCAGCAGTGAAAGAGCTCCCAAAAGAATAGATTTTCCAGCGCCTGTTTCACCTGTAATGATAACAAGTCCGGCTGGAAAATCAATCTCCAAATGCTCTATGAGAGCATAATTCTGTATGGACAGATGGCTGAGCACCTTAGTTCTTCTCTATCACCCTGTAATAAATCTCTCCGTTCTCGAATTCTTTTGTTGCAATGAGACCAGGTTTAGGAAGCTTCTCGTAGTGACGGGAAATCTCTATCTGCTCCTTGTTCTCGAATGTCTCCTCAAGCGTATCGGCATAATTCGAGAACTCTTCAAGCTTGGCATTCAACTCCTGCTTGATTTCGGCGGCAATCTGGTTCGCCCTTTTGGATATGATTACGGTTGTTTCATACAAATTTCCTGTAGGAGCGGCAAAATCACACATATCACGTGTGATAGTATTGTCCGGAACTTTGCTAATGTTATTCTCTATCATTTTATTGTTGTTTAAAATATTCTCTATTTGATGTTTTCCTTGTTCTGTGCCTTCACCTTGTCCCTTGACCTGCGTTCCTTCTTCTCGTTCTCGGCCTGAGTTTTCTTCTCGGCTGCCTTGAGCAGAGCTTCGGCTCTCTTCACCTCCTTGGCTGCCAGTTTGGCCTTTCTGCGCTGTTCTCTTGTCATGTTCTTCTCGGAAGCAACGCCCTCTTCATAATCTGCATTGTCATTGCCCTTGGTATATCTCATGGCTTTCTGATAATAGCCGTCGAGGAAGGACCTTCTCGATGAAGAAGCCTCCTCGCTTATGAAATTGTAATAGTCATCTATGAATGTGAGATACCTTTCCTTCTGCTTGTCACGCACTGAATGTTGGGCGTACTTATATGCTGAAACGGCTGTATAGTAAAGAATATCCGTTCTGTAACGGTTATCCGCATTGTCCCTCAACACATTCTTGAGCGCATAGTGTGCGGCAAGATAGTCCTCCATCTTGTAATATAGCCTTGCTGATTCATACGCTTTCCTGTCCAGCCTCTCGAACAGGTCATCCTGCATGATCTCGCAGGTTGTACGATATGAACTGAGCGGATAGTCACGCAGGAACTCCCCTATTGCAACGAGAGCCTTCCTGGTTGGGACCTGATCAAGTTCGTACCTCAAGGTCTTTTCATAAAGCGAATGACATCTGAGGTATGTTGCCTCCTCCGTGAACGGACTTCTGGGAAACACCTGGATGAATCTCTCGAAGTTGCTCTCGGCCGTGACGTAATCCTGCCTCTTATAGTTTGACATACCTGTGAAGAAATGAACCGTATCCTCCTGCGGCATACCGCTCATTGGCATTATCAGACTTTCAAAAAGTTCTGCGGACCTCTTGTATTTACCATTGTTGTAATATTTGAAAGCTTCCTTGTACTTCAATTCATAATCCGAACCGGCAAGAATCTTCTCATAGTTGGAAGAACATGAAGCGAACAGCAATCCGCTTGCAAAAAGTATCAATGCAACCTTAAAGCTTCTCATCTTTTCAAAAATTTGTCAAGTTCCATAGCTGCCATGCATCCTGAAGCCGCAGCCACAATACCTTGTCTGTAATGTGGGTCCTGAACGTCACCGGCGGCGAAAACACCGGGCACATTTGTTTTGCAGGACTTGCCTTCTGTAATTATATACCCTTGTGAATCGGTATCCAGCCACTCCTTGAAGAGTTCGGAATTCGGGTGATGGCCGATTGCAAGGAAGAATCCATCGATATCAATTGTGAACTTCTCCCCGTTCCTGTTGTTCACGAGCGATGCACCTGTAACGCCGGCCTCGTCTCCAAGAATCTCCTCAGTGTTGGTATTCCAGAGAATCTCTATGTTCTGGCAGGATTTCACCTTATCAACCATTGCGGCGCTCGCCCTGAACTCATCCCTGCGTACAATCATATACACCTTCCTGCAGATTCCGGCCAGATAGGAAGCCTCCTCGCAGGCTGTGTCGCCTCCACCCACCACTGCAACAACCCTTCTTCTGTAGAAAAAACCATCGCAAGTGGCACATGCAGAAACTCCCATACCCCTGAACTTCCTTTCACCAGACAGGCCCAGGTACTTTGCGCTGGCTCCGGTGCAGATTATCACTCCCGCAGCCTTTATTTCCTCGCCATTTTCCACAGCGATGGTGAATGGCCTCTGCGAGAAATCCACCTTTACCACCCTGCCGTTCCTTATGTCCGTGCCGAACCTGAGAGCCTGTGCCTTGAGGTCCTCCATAAGAGCGGTTCCGGTAACGCCGTTGGGATAACCGGGGAAATTCTCGATTTCAGTAGTTGTTGTGAGCTGGCCGCCCGGAAGCGGACCGCAATACATTACAGGCTTGCGCCCTGCCCTTGCTGCATAAATGGCGGCAGTGTACCCTGCAGGGCCACTACCAATTATAAGACAATCAACTACCCCGTTTTCCATGGTGTTTCTATTTGGGTTTCAAAAGCCCGGCTTTGTTTGTCCTTCCGCACTGCAAAAACCGTGCAAGATATCCGCCGAAAGCCAATGACTATAAATAACCTGCAAATTTAACACGCAAAGTGCAGATTTGCAAGCGAGTTTTTCTTAACCGGAATGTTCTGTTCCGACTATATTTTGCGATGAATAATAAAAGCCGTTTTCATGCGCCCCACTGGAGTGCGTTCTGATAAGGGTGAGCGAGTACCAACCCACCAAAATTGAGGGGTCTGTTATCATCCATCCCTCTTGTATCGCACTCTGAGGCTACCTAGCGTGTACCACTTTGGCAAAATTCACTCAATGTTCGTTATTTTCTGCCTGAATACGGCAGTCGTGCATTCTTCCGTTTGACTGCGGCAGTCACTTCATCTGAAAAACTCCGCCTTTCCTTGGCGAAGATTTTTCATATTCCAGTGACCTGCCGCTATTCGGCCACATTTTCACCAATTTCGTGGCCATTTTTCCTTTTCGGCATCCATTTGGGCGCGTTTTTCTCAAAAATGTGCCCATTTACGCAGTTTTCCTTGTTTGGTCACGTTTTGGGCCATGCGTAAAGCCCTGTGTGCAGTTCAGGCAAGTGACAGAGTACAAGGCGCAGCATAAACCGAAAATCACCGTCCACGCCTGATTGCGCCACACCACACTCTGGCTATGGAATGCGTGGATGATGAAGCAATTTCGCCTCACCATCCACGCCAATCCGCTTCGCAAGACCATTATAGGCCAATAAACGTGGACGGTGATTTTTGGTTTAGCGAATAGTTCGCGCCTTGCATCACTGCCCGAAAAAGACCTGTCCATGGGAACTTCGCCTGAGTGCATTCCTGCAAGGCTTTGGTGGACAGGTGTGCCCTTTCCGGTGAGACCTGTCCAAGTGTCCGCTGTCACAGCGCATTCTTGACGGACTTACATGGACAGGTGTTTTTCTTGTTCGCAGGTTTATATGCAGGATGCACTCTGTACCGCTGCTGACTGGCCGCCGGACTGCCTAATTTCATGCATCTTCGTGCCACAAGTCAATCATAATTCTTCGTGAACCAGACTATTTATGCCTGAACACAGGATTTTACGCATGATCCCACGCTTTGAGAAAAAAATGCGCCCTCCGCTAGGCCGCTGATGCGGTTTTTTTATCCTTTATGAAGTAATAGGCACGGAGAAGCCACACTATGGCAAAGGAGAAGCACCAGCGCGAAAGGAGGACAATCCACCAGATGGCTCCTATTGAAGATACAAGAAAAAGGTCCTCCAGATTGCTGTGTGATGAACAGATGTGGGTATTCAGAAAATCAATGTCCCGTTTACTTATATTTCCGTTCTGAGCTTCATCTATCATTATTGCCGCACCATATGCAAGCCCCAGGGTATTGGCAACAATCCACAGGAAAGATGTTTTGCGGCCAAGGCCGAAGAAAGCCATCAGCGGTCCGAGAACCTTTGACAGAGCGGCTATGATACCGAATTCATTGAGCAGTTTCTGAAGTATTGAAAGAGAAATGATAAGAGAAACCATCTTCAGGACGAGCCAGAACGAGGTAATCACCCACTCCTTGAGCAAAGGCAGGAACTCAAGCTGCTGCTGTCCGGTGTTGTGCACAACATTTGAAACCACTTCACCGCCCATAATCAGGTTAAGCACGGCGGCAAGGACAAATGCAGCGACAGTTCTTACGAACACTATCCACAAGGCGTTGGTCCCGGTCTTCTTCTGAACCAGCGTTTCGGTTATCATATTATGGGCGCAGAGAGCCATGACACCAAGGATTGTCATTGTCCTTGGATCCAGATCCAACGAAACGGCTACTGCAATGGCTGTATAGACATTTGTGAAATATCCGGAAAGAAAAGCAAGCGAGGCCTCGCCCGGAAGACCGATATTACAGAACACCGGGGATGCATAACGGTTTATCCAGGGCACAATATTGAAATATTTGAGAAAAAGTATGGCAAAGGAAACTGCCAAGGTTATCTTAACTACCCAAATGCTGGTCTTTATTGCATTCGGAAGAGCAGACTTGGCCGCAGCCAAAGCCCTATGCGAAAAATTAAAAATCATAATTTGCTGTTAGTCAAATAAATATGCACAGATTCCGAGTTCGCGGAAAGCAGGTCTGAATCCTTTGCAAAACAAGAGATTCACAGACGTTCCGCCAGAATTCACACACATCGGACGGCAAAATTAGAAAAACTTTGAACATAAAGATTGTTTTTCTCAAAAAAAGTAGTACCTTTGCATTTACAACATCGCGGAGTAGAGCAGTTGGTAGCTCGTCGGGCTCATAACCCGGAGGTCGGAGGTTCGAGTCCTCCCTCCGCTACAAAGAAAAAACCGAAAGAAAAATCTTTCGGTTTTTTCTTTATATTTGCAGAAATTTATATCAAAATATGCCTGAGATTTGTAGATTCTACGGAATAATAATAAAGATGTTCTTCAAGCCGAAGGAACATGAGCCGGCACATATTCACGCAATTTACAACGAATATGTAGGCATATTTGACATCCATTCTTTCGAAATGATTGACGGCGACCTTCCACAGAAAGCACAGGATCTCGTAAAAGAATGGTTAAAAGACAATTACAAAAGTCTTATCCAAATGTGGGATACTCAAGTAATTACCAAACTTGATCCTTTGAAGTAATGATACCGCACATAAAATCAATTCGTCCATTACAGGACTATATGCTCCAAGTCTGCTTTGACAATGGAGTAAAGGTTCTGTATGATGTAAAGGATGATATCAGGACTTTGAATGATTTCAAGGTCCTTGAAACGGAATATGGTCTGTTCCAGAATGCACAGCTCGATTCCAGCAGAACTTGTATTTTCTGGAATGACAGAGTTGATCTCGCCTCCGATACCATTCTTGAATATGGGGTTATCCAATAATGGCTGAAAATTTCACAGAAAAGGTCTTCCACGCCGTGTCAATGATACCGGAAGGAAAAGTGGGAACTTATGCTCAGGTGGCGCAGCTGGCGGGATTCGCCGGGGCGGCAAGGGCTGTAGGGAACGCACTTCATCTCAATACCGATCCAGTTCTGGTTCCATGTCACAGGGTAGTATGCTCGGATGGCAGTCTGGCATGCGGGTATGCCTTCGGCGGTCCCGAGAAACAGAAAGAACGTCTGGCAGCCGAAGGCGTAACTTTTACGGAAGGAACCGGCAAGGTTGATATGGCAAGATGCGGCATCTCACTTGAGAACTAGATACTGTCGCATGTCATCGAGTATATCATGAACAACACCCCCAGAAAGCGGGCGATCAATGTGATTCTTTCTATTGTCCGAAACTTCATACTTATCAAAGTGTCAGAACTTTGATAAGTTCAACGTCAAAAATCAACGCTGCGTAAGGCGGAATGTTGCTGCCGGCGCCCATTTCTCCGTATGCAAGATTGTACGGTATGAAGAAACGGTACTTGGCGCCCTCGCTCATGAGCTGCACACCCTCTGTCCAGCCCTTGATCACCTGATTCAGACCGAAATCCGCAGGGGAGTTCCTTCTGTATGATGAATCGAACACTGTTCCATCAATGAGTCTTCCCTCATAATGGCATCTTACCGTATCGCTTGCCTTAGGCTTCCTGCCTGAGCCCTGAGCAAGGACAATGTACTGAAGACCGCTTGCCGTAACGGTAACACCTGGTTTATTGGCGTTCTCCTTGAGGAAATTCTCGCCTTCGACTCTTGCAACCTTGCCCTTCTCAGCAGCCTCTGCCGCCTGCCTCTGTTCAAGTTCATTGAAGAAGGCCTCAAGCACGCTCTGAGCCTCGAACGAGTTCATCTTCGGTGCCCTGCCTCCCATCATATCGGCAACGGCCTCTGAAAAATCATTTACTGAAAACGAGCTTCCCAAGCCCATCTGTTTCAACTGCTGGCCAATGTTCAGGCCAAGTGCATAACTCACTTTATCCATATCGTTATTTTTATTTTTTCAAGAATTATCATTCAATTCACTTAAGTTTTCCGGAGAGTTCCGCCACAGGCACCTGAACCTGCTCGCCAGTTGCCAGATTCTTGAGCATCACATTGCCGGAAGCCATCTCATCTCCACCTATTATCACAAAGTAAGGGATGTTCTTCTTCACAGCATAATCTATCTGCTTGCGCATCTTTGCACTTTCAGGATAAATCTCGCAGGCTGTACCCTCCTTTCTCAATTTCTCCACCAGAGCGATGGTATACAACATCTCCTCCCTGCCCATGTTGCTGAACAGTACCTTGGTGCCCTGGATTGCACCGCTAGGGAAAAGATTCAGACCGCCAAGCACATCATAGATTCTGTCCGCACCGAACGAAATGCCCACTCCGCTTGTACCAGGCAGGCCAAATATGCCTGTAAGGTCATCGTAACGGCCACCGCCGCAGATACTTCCCATCTCCCAGTCAAGAGCCTTCACCTCAAAGATGGCGCCAGTATAGTAATTGAGGCCACGTGCCAGGCTGAGGTCTATTTCAACCTGCTGATGGATATCCGCATGCGCTATCAGGGTAAATAATTCCTCAAGTTCGGAAACTCCCAGCAGACCTGTTTCGGAGCCTGCCAGAACCTCCTTCATCCTTGCAAGTTTCTCCTCGTTCGTGCCTTTCAGAAGAAGCACAGGCTCTATTGTGCTTATGCCTGACTCATCAATGCCGCGCTCCGCAAGTTCCGCCTTTACAGCATCAAGGCCTATCTTGTCAATCTTGTCAATGGCAACGGTAATATCAACCAGCTTGTCAGGATGACCTATCACCTGGCTCAGGCCGGCGAGGATTTTCCTGTTGTTTATCTTGAGGCAGACCCTTATGCCAAGTTTGCCGAAAACTTCGTCAACTATCTGCACAAGCTCGAGTTCGTTCAGAAGAGAACGGCTGCCAATCACATCAACATCACACTGATAGAATTCCCTGTATCTTCCCTTCTGAGGACGGTCGGCCCTCCATACGGGCTGAATCTGATATCTCTTGAAAGGGAAACAGATCTCATTCTGATGCTGAACCACATAGCGTGCGAACGGTACTGTAAGGTCATATCTTAGGCCCTTCTCGCAAACCTTCATTGAAAGTGCATTGCTGTTTGAAAGTTCGCCAGGAGCCACGCCGGCAAAAGCATCGCCTGAATTCAGCACCTTGAAAAGGAGCTTGTCGCCTTCATCACCGTATTTGCCCAGCAAGGTGGAAAGGTTCTCCATTGAAGGAGTTTCCAGAGGCTGGAAGCCGAATTTCTTGAATACACTCTTGATAGTATCGAATATATAGTTTCTTCCGGCCATCTGCTCCGGAGAAAAATCTCTCGTCCCCTTTGGAATGCTTGGTTTCTGTGCCATTATTATATTTGAATGTTAGTTTCTTATTTATTTTGCAGATACTGATGAATTGAGGCTGCCGCCTTGCGTCCAGCGCCCATTGCAAGAATCACGGTTGCTGCACCGGTAACCGCATCGCCACCGGCATAAACACCCGGGATTGATGTTGCAAGATTCTCGTCGGCAACAATGGTTCCACGCTTTGAGACCTCAAGTTCAGGAGTTGCCAGGGATATGAGTCTGTTAGGAGATGTACCCAATGCAGAAATCACTGTGTCTGTTTCAATGTCAACGAATTCACCCTCAACAGGAACAGGTTTGCGTCTGCCGCTCTCATCAGGTTCGCCAAGAACCATCTTCTGGCAGCGCAATGCACGGACCCAGCCCTTTTCATTGCCAAGGACCTCAACCGGAGCCATGAGCATCATGAACTTAACGCCCTCTTCCTGAGCGTGATGAACCTCCTCCGCACGGGCAGGAAGTTCGGCCATCGAGCGTCTGTAAACAATGGTTACGTCCGCTCCCAGACGCAATGCTGTTCTGGCCGCATCCATTGCAACGTTACCGCCGCCAATGACCACAGCTCTGGCACCTGCAATGATAGGAGTCTTTGCGCCGGGCTTGAACGCTCCCATCAGGTTGTTTCTGGTAAGGAACTCGTTTGCCGATGAAACGCCGTTCAAATCCTCGCCGGGAATGCCGCTGAACTTTGGCAGGCCTGCTCCCTGGCCAAGGAATATAGCATCGTAATTCCCACGCAGCCAGTTCATTGTAACTGTCTTGCCAACAACTACATTAGTGATTATCTCAACGCCGAGTTTCTTCACGTTCTCAAGCTCGGCTGCCACAACCTTCTCCTTTGGAAGTCTGAATTCCGGGATTCCGTAAACCAGCACGCCACCTGCCTTGTGCAGCGATTCATAAATTGTCACATCATAGCCAAGCTTTGCAAGGTCGCTGGCGCAGGCAAGTCCGCTTGGACCGCTGCCAACAACGGCCACCTTCTTCCTGCCCACTGCTATGCAATTATTCTGCGCTGCATCATTCTGTTCCGTTTCAAGTGCTTCTTTGCGAACACACTCGTGCTGCATGGCACCACTTCTCTCAGGCACACCGTTCTCATTGCAAGTTTCATTCAAGGAATGCTCACGTGACCAGTCTGCAACAAAACGCTCCAGACGGCCGATTGCAACAGCCTCACCCTTCTTTCCAAGAATGCAGGAACCTTCGCACTGAGTTTCCTGAGGGCAAACCCTGCCACAGATTGCAGGAAGTGAACTGTCCTGGGCTATCACCTCCGCCGCAGCGGCAATGTCACCTGCAACAATCTTGCTTATGAACAAAGGAATCTTCACGGAAACCGGGCAGGCGGTCATGCACATTGGCTTCTTGCAGTTCAGGCAGCGGCTTGCTTCGGCAAGTGCCTCCTGCTGGTTGTACCCGTAGCTTACTTCCTCGAAATTATGAGCCCTCACGAGCGGATCCTGCTCTCTTACAGGCACTCTTTTCATATTCAAAGCCATAGACCTATTCTCCTATTCCGATTCTGCATTTGTGGTCACGGGCAGCCTTTGCCTGCTCGTATGCCTCATTCGCTTCCATTTCCTTACTGCGATAGATTCCCAATCTTCTCATAGCCCCGTCGAAATCAACCTTGTAACCGTCGAATTCAGGACCATCTACACAGGCGAATTTTGTCTGACCGTCAACGGTAAGCCTGCAGGCCCCGCACATCCCGGTTCCATCCACCATAAGTGTGTTCATGCTTACGATTATAGGCAGATTGAACTTCCTTGCACTGAGGGTAGCAAACTTCATCATGATCATCGGGCCTATTGCCACAGCCGTGTCATAGTGGCGGCCCGAGCCTATAAGTTCCTCAAGTTTGCCTGTAACCAGACCCTTGAAGCCCTTGGAACCATCGTCGGTGCAAATATACAGATTGTCACATACGCCGGCCATCTCCTTTTCAAGAATTACCAGACTTTCTGTCTTGGCTCCCAGGATGACATCAACCTTTGCTCCTATGGAATGCAGATATTTTGCTTGAGGATATACAGGTGCCGTGCCAAGGCCTCCGGCAAGAAAGACAAAACTCTTTCCGCGAACTTCCTCAACAGGCTGTTCCATAAAATCCGAAGGCTTGCCCAGAGGACCTACCACATCGCACACATAATCTCCCTGCTCAAGTGCGCAAAGTTCCTTGCTTGAAGCGCCTATTGTCTGTATTACAATTGTAACACTGCCTTTTTCAGGATTGAAGTCACAGACGGTGAGAGGTATTCTCTCGCTGTCCTCCAGAGCCCTCACAATGAGGAACTGCCCCGGTTTTGCAGCACGTGCGAGCAATGGAGCCTCCACTTCAAAGAGGGTGATGACCGTGCTTAACTGCTCTTTGCGTATGATTCTGTACATCTGCTAAAAATATTTGATAGCACAATGAACAAAAATAGACAAATAATCAGTGAACTCCAAAGCTTTTCAGGCACAGGTTGTGCAAAGAACATTCGAAAATTTTTCATATTTCTTTGCTAAACCTGACTGCCATAGCATTTGTTGAGTTTTGTATCTAATTCGTCCAGATTACCATTCGGCTCCAAACATTACACTTACTTTGTATTCTTCCTCACGATAAAAAGCGAACTGGGCAGTATTTTCCAACTGTCGTTCCATCCTAAGAGTTACCGTATGCCCATTCAACTTTGAAATAATATTCTTGAACTTGAATGTATGTTTCTGCTCTCTTTGCTGAGCGTCTGTGTCGGTGCTGTCAAATGTCAGGGTGACTGAATCTGAAATAATCTCACCATCAGAGTTATAGAAGCCTAGTCTTAAAGTTATGCCCTTGACCTTGTCCGTTGCTTCTTCCGTCTGGTAGAACTTCACCGACTGACTCATCTGTGTGATACGGCTCTGCTTTCCGAGAATATCCACATCGACCGATTTGACATCTGTCTTCTTCTTGACATTGACGTGGAGAACTGGTACTGCAACTTCCTGCGGCATA